>NZ_BMAQ01000002.1 GCF_015472005.1 Insulibacter thermoxylanivorax
TAGATTGCACATTAGATTGCATATCAACGGTTTTGTTGAGATTGCCTGTATGCCCGGCTCCATGGCTTAGTGCAGACGGATTGCACGCAGGGCCTATGAAGGTTGCAGGCTTCACGCGAGCAATCGCTTCCCGCCACAGCTGCTCGGGAATACAGTAGGTGTAGGCCATGATATTCGCCGGTGTCAACTTGAGCAGATCGGATCCCAGGATCACCTCCGGCATCGGTGCATTGAAGATCGCCAAGAGATGGGTCTGATCCGTCAGCGCCAATTCATAATGCCACCAGCCCTTCGGCACATTGACGATTTGTCCCGGGGTGATGGTGTAATTGAGGATCTGCTTCGTAAAGGGGCTTAGAATGGATACCGTGACAGATCCGGAGATACAGTAGATCGTTTGCGCGGCATTTTGATGATAGTGGGGTTCGATGATCTGATGGGCGCTCATGTAGATATCCAGAAGCGAGATGTGATCCAGGGTGTTCAGCTGCTCCACTCCTGCTAAGTTGATGTAATTCTGCTGGTTTTTGATGTAAAAAGGATTCGTGTTGAGGTCAAAGGCGAATTGCGCCGCCGGAGACGATAAATCAATGGATTCGCCCAAGGTTTGTTCTCCTCCTCATCTGGGGGCTATTGATTCAGTTGTTGATATAGGCATTCATATGCAATCGGCAGGGCGAAGGTGTTGGGTTTAAGGGATCCCGCGTGATTTTCTGTTAAGATGGATTTGATGGAATAGATGTTAGAATGTGCCTGGCGTCCGCGCGCTTCGGTCTGTATACTTAAGTCTGCGGCTGTTGTGCGGAGGCATGCTTATTTCTATAAGTAAACAACGGGCAAGAAACCAAAGTTTTGCTCATTGTAATCGCATTCAATAGATTTGATAATAAGGGCAACAGCTGTATTTGACGTCAATTATAGCGAAAAGAGGTTGCAACCGATGCTTGGACCGGTTCGGATGATGATCAAGCTGCTGGCGTTGGTGCTTGTTTGTGTGCTTTGTACCGTATCCTGCGAGCACGGGATATCCGGCGAGGATTCAGCGGCGGAGGAGGTGCACACGAAGCATTCGCTCTATGATGAATTAGGCCTGCTGCCGTATGATCCGCCCATTGAACTTTCGATGGCGGGAGAGAGCAGCATCTTCATCGAGGAACTCATGCAGGTATTCCCCGATGAAAGCTTAGCTGATAATCGCTGGACTAGGCTGTATGAAGAAGTGCTCGGCATCAAGATCGTCTATGACTGGATCGAGAGAGGGGATATGTACGACAAGAAACTCGGCGTAGCCATATCCTCCGGGGATATCCCCGATGTGGTGCGGGTGGATGCCAATCAGCTGCGTCTATTGAGCAACGCGGGGCAAATCCAAGACTTGACGAAGGCCTATCTGCAATATGCCACGGATCTTACGAAAGGAGTATTAACCCAGGAAGGGCTGGGGCCGTTTCAAGCGGCGACCATCGACGGCAGGCTGATGGGCATCCCGCAGGTGGATTCATCGATCGATAAGGCTTCGCTGATCTGGATCCGCACGGATTGGCTGGAGAATCTGGGACTTAAGCCGCCGAAGACGATGGATGATGTGATCGCCATAGCGAAAGCGTTTACAGAGGAAGATCCGGATCAAAACGGGCTGCATGATACCTACGGTCTCGCTGCAACTCACTACCTGTGGGACCCGGTGGCAGGTCTGGCAGGCTTCATGGCGGGTTATGATGCCTATCCGCAGCTGTGGCTGGAAGATGAGGAGGGCCGCCTCGTATACGGCGGCATCCAGCCCGAGGTCAAAGAGGCGCTGGCCGCGCTGCAGGATCTCTATCAGCAAGGGATCCTTGACCCTTCCTTTGCGATTAAGAAGGGGGAACAAGTGAAGCAGGACATCATCGACGGCAAGATCGGCATGATGTACGGCGAGCAATGGGGCGCGTTCCATGTCGGAGGCAGCAGGAATACCGATTCCTTTGCGGACTGGAAGGCTTTTCCGATCGTTTCGGCCTATGATCACCCGCCCATGGTCCCGCTCAAGTTCACGATCTCATCGTTCTTCGCCGTGCGGTCCGATTATGAGCATCCCGAGGCCGTCGTTAAGCTGTTTAATCTTCATCTGGAGAAAAATTGGGGCCAAACCGCTGAGTATGAGCGTTACTACAATGATTCGGGCTCTGTCTGGCAGTTTTCTCCGGTTACCCCCTTCCCGCCCAGGAAGAACCTCAATGCATATCGGGAGATCGAGGCTTACAGGAAGGGTGAGCTGCAGGAATTTGTGACGCAGGAAGCGCAAGCGATCTGGGGTTATATGCGATCCTATCAGGAGGAAGGTGATGCCGGGGGCTGGGGATGGGAGAGGATCTATGGACCCAGCGGCGCCTATGCGATCATCGATGCCTATGATAAGAACGGTCAACTGCTGTATGACCGGTTCACCGGCGTGCCCACGCCGACGATGATCGACCAGGATAAGTTCTTGCAGCATCTGCAGAACGAGATGTACATCAACATCATCCTTGGAGATCCGCTCGAAGAATTCGACCGCTTCGTCGAGCAATGGTTGATGCTGGGCGGTGAACGCATCACCCAGGAAGTGAATGAGTGGTATCAATCGAGGGGCTGATTCAAGGCCGGATACCGGCTCATGATCGCTGCATCGCGCAGGCCGTCCGCCGCACTTCATCGGTACAGCAATGGAGGAATCAGATTGTTAAGGTTTCCGGTCACTTCATTACGCAATTCGATCTTTACTCGAATGGTCATCATCTACCTGATCTTCGTCATCCCGATCATCCTGCTCGGCATCTACCTGTACAGCTGGAGTTATCATAACGCCAGCGAAGAGATCTCCCGGGCGCAGGAAGCGCAGCTCGCTTCCTATCTTGACAACCTGGAGCGCGAGATCGCTTGGCTGGAGCTGCAGATGTTCGACATCAAGGAGGATAATGAGATTCACCGCGCGGCGGTGACCTGGTCGCTGCTGAGCAATGTGGAGCGGAAGAACAGTTTGATCTATGTGCAGCAGCGGCTGGTATCGATCAAGAACAGCAGTTCCTTGATCAAGGATGTCTATGTGCACATGCGGCCCGCGAATCAGTCGGTCTCCGCTGTCATGGGGATCTACGATTATGATAAGGGAGCTTTTGACCATCTCAGCTGGAACTCCCGCTACCATGAAGGGAAATTTGTCTTGATGAACGATGCCTTGCAACTGGCTGCCCTGAAGCAGAGTGGCAGGAAGAGCGAGCCGCCGCTGTTCATCGTTCAGATCGAATTGGATACGGATGAGATGCTGCAGTCGATGGAACGGCTGAACTTGTATACGGGAAGCGGCTCGCTGCTGATCTTCGATGCCCTTGGCTACGTACTGGCAAGCGGCGAAGGGGACCACCAGCTGCTGCAGGAGTCCATAATGAACTTGAAGCCGGAGATCGCAAGCCCACAGATCTTGACGATCCAAGGCGAGGAGTATCAGCTTAACCGACTGGCATCGGAGGAGCTGCGGCTCAGCGTCGTCAGTTACCTGCCGGAAGTAGAAGTCAAGCGTCCGCTCCATCGATTCGAGCAATGGGCTTGGATCTATGCCTGTGTATCCTTGCTTGCCGTGGTGGCTTATGCCTACATCAGTTACAAGGAGATCCATCAGCCGCTGCTTGTGCTGGTGCGCAGTTTCCGCAAGATGGAAGGAGGCATGCTTGATCTTCATATCGATCACAATCAGCATGATGAATTCGGGTATTTGTACGACCGCTTTAATCAGATGATCAGCCGCCTGCAGGATCTCATCGAGCAGGATTATAAACGGCAGATGATGGTGCAGCGAGCGGAGTTGAAGCAGCTCCAGTCGCAGATTAATCCGCACTTCCTCTATAACAGTTTCTTCATCCTGCATTCGATGGCGAAGGTGGGCGATCTTGAACGGATTGAGGAATTCACATTGATGATCGGGGAATATTTCCGCTTCATCACCCGCAACGGCGAGGATTTTGTCGCTCTGGAAGACGAGACGCGGCACTCCCGGATGTACACGGAGATTCAGAAGCTTCGTTTCTCACGACGGATCAAGGTCCAGTTCGGCGATTTGCCGGAAGGGGTAGAGCGGGTGAGGGTGCCTAAACTGATCATCCAGCCGATCATTGAGAACGCCTATGAACACAGCTTGGAAAGAACCGAGGAAGGATGCCTCAGCGTCTCCTTCCATAGAACAGGCAGTTTCCTTCAGATCATCGTGGAGAACAGCGGCGACATCTCAGATCAGGAGATTGAAGAGCTCCGGAAGCGACTGAATCATACGCCGGAAACCCATGAGATGACGGGAATGATCAATATTCACAGACGTCTGATCCTGGCCTTCGGCGAAGAGAGCGGCCTCTTACTGTCGAGAAGCGATATGGGCGGACTGAAAGTCACCATTCAGATCATGTTAGATGGGAGGAGCGGGGATGATGCATCGCCTGTTGATCGTGGATGATGAGGAGATCATCACGGACAGCTTGTATGAAGTATTCAACCAGGTGATGTCCGACGAACTGGACATCTATCGGGCTTATTCCGCAAGAGAGGCGCTGGATTGGTTATCGCGAACCCGGATCGACATCGTCCTGACGGATATCCGCATGCCGGGGATGAACGGCCTGGAGCTGATGGATGAGATTCAGATCTATTGGCCGCGCTGCCGCATCATCTTCCTGACGGGGCACAGCGAATTTGATTATGCCTATCAAGCGATGAAGGTGCCCAGCGTTCGCTATCTGCTGAAGACCGAAGGTTATGACAAAGTCGTGCAGACGGTTCGTGAGGTCTTGGAAGAGATCCGCCACCATGAACGGATGGACCAGCTGATCAGCAAATCCCAGGAGCTGATGGGAGAGGTGCAGCTGCTTTGGCAGCGGGATTATTTCCGCTATCTGATTCAACATCCGGAGGAGATGAAAGAGGAGGATTTGGCGAATGATTTTCAGCGCCTGAATATTCCCTTGGATGTCCGCATGCCGGTGGTTTTGGTCTTAGGCCATCTCGAATACCGCGACGGTCTGACCTTTATGGAACGCTCCGAGCAGTTGAATGAAGTCAGGCTGCTGTGGCATTCCTACTTCGCTGAACATGTGCGGAGCATCGGCATCGAAGACCCTTACGGAGATGTCCTGTGGTTCATTCAGCCGTCTCATCCGCATCATGAGGAGCAGAGGCATGAACATTTTCATCGCTATCTAGAGGGGACGATGGAGCTGATACAGCAGACGGTGATGGAGGACAAAGGGCTGGCGCTGACCTTCGTGATCAGCAGCGCTGCTTGCCGCTGGCTTGACGTATCGCAGCAGTATGAACGCCTCCATCTGCTGCGCCACCTCCGCTTTGGCGGCGGATTGCCCGCGATTCTCCGCGATCAGCAGGAGGACAGCGAGGAACTCGCTTGCCAGGATGCCTATCGGATGAAGCAGAAAGTCGATGTCCTGGCCGCTCACCTGGATGCCGGGAAAGTCGATGAGTTCCATGCTGGCTTCGATGAATTGATGATGAATGTCGTAGCTTTGAATCCGGCGACGAATGCGGCGCTGGCCGTGGAGATCTATTACGGGATCGCCCTGATCCTGCTGGGACATATCAACCGCTTTGGTCTGCAGTCCGATGTCGGCGATTACAGCAAACTCATGAAATTCGATGAACATCCCTCACTCAGTGAAGCTTTCATCTATCTCTATCAAGTCGCAGGCCGCATCTTCGAATCCAACCGGCTTAAGGAGAAAGATCGGGCGGCGAAGGTCATCGACCGGGTCTGCGATTATATCATCGCTAACTTGAGTGAGGATCTGTCCCTGGTGCGGCTGGCTGAGGTCCATTATTTCAATCCTTCCTATCTATCGCGGCTGTTCAAACAAGAGAAAGGCATGAATCTTTCGGAGTTCATTGAGCAATGCCGCATAACCAAGGCGAAGGAATTGCTGGCCAATCGCGACCTGAAAGTGCGGGAAGTCGCTGCAGCCGTCGGTTACGAAGCGGCGCATTCCTTCACGCGATTCTTTAAGAAAACAACCGGCCTGTCTCCTCAGGAGTACAGGGATCAATTAATAGGAGGAGCAGTATGATGAGCATTCAAGCCAAGCGGCTGATGCCGTACCTCGCAGCCGCGGCGGTACTGCTCGCTGCAGCTGCAGCCATCATCATCACCTTAAACCGCAGCATCCTGCCGCCGCAGGCGAAGGATCCGGGCTATGCCGAGAATCCGATTATCTGGGCGGATGTCCCGGATCCGAGCGTGATCCGCGTCGGTGATGAATACTATATGTCCAGCACGACGATGCACATGATGCCTGGAACGCCGATCATGCGGTCGACGGATCTGGTGAACTGGGAGATCATCGGCTATCCCTATGATCGTTTGGAGGAGAATGACGCTTATGCCCTTCGCAATGGTCAGAACGCTTACGGCAAAGGCTCGTGGGCGAGCAGTCTGAACTATCGCGACGGCGTATTCTATGTGCTGTTCTCTGCCTTGGATACGGGCAAAACGTATCTGTTCAGCACGACGGATCCGGCAGGGCGCTGGAGCCGCACGGAGTTCCCGATGTACATGCATGATCCTTCCCTGCTCTTTGATGACGACGGCAGGGCCTACATCATCCACGGGCGAACGGATCTGACGGTGACGGAACTGAGCGAAGACTACAAGTCCTTGAAGCCGGGCGGTCTGAATCAGACGATCATCACCTCGGGCAAAGAGGGAATGGAAGGCGCCCATGCCTACAAGATCAACGGGCGGTACTACATTGCCACGATCTGGTGGGAAGAGGGCAATATTCGCAGGCAGTATGTCTATCGGGCCGACCGCATCGAGGGACCGTATGAAGAGCGTCTGGTACTAAGCGATACCATGGGTTATAAGCATCACGGCGTGGCCCAGGGCGGACTGGTCGATACGCCTGAGGGCGATTGGTACGCGATGTTGTTCCAAGATCATGATGCCGTCGGACGCGTGCCGGTGCTCGTGCCGGTGCGCTGGGAGGACGGCTGGCCGGTATACGGCGATGAAGAGGGCAAGGTACCGCTGCGATTCGCTAAACCGGGCGTAAGTGACTTTGAAACGGAACTGGTGCAAAGCGACGAGTTCTATCAAGAGGAAGCCTTCTTCCCCGAGGAGGATGACGCTGATCCGGCGGGCGATGAAGGGATGGAATATACCAAAAATCCCCGCTTCGATGAGGGACTGGCCCATTGGAAGGCCAGAGGATCGGAGATCAAGATCATCGAAGAGGACGGCCAGTCTATCGCCCATGTTTCGAAACGAAGCGGCACCTGGGCCGGCATCGAACAAAGTTTCAGCTGGCGGCTGCAGCCCGGCAAGGAATACCGGGCGGCATTCCGCATCAAGTATACAGAGGGACCGGAGTCCAAGGAGTTCATCCTGACTGCTCAGAAGGTGATCGATGGTCAAACCTCTTATCAGAACCTGGTGAGAGGAACGGTCAAGAAAGGGGAGTGGCAGGTCATCCAAGGCACCTTCACGATCCCGGAGGAAGCGGCCAGCATCGATCTGTTCCTGGAGACGCCTTGGGTGGAGCATCCTGATCCGGAGAAGGATCTGATGGATTTCTATGTTGATTATCTATCCATCAAGGAGAGCGGAAGCGGCGGGGCCAATCCCGAATCGGCTCCCAACGGATCAAAGCTGGGCCTCACCTGGCAATGGAACCATAATCCGGATAACAGCAAGTGGTCCTTGCTTGAACGCAGGGGATACCTCCGCCTGTATACGGCAAACATCGCCGACAATCTCGAGCAGGCGCGGAACACCCTAACCCAGCGGACCATGGGACCTTACAGCTCCGGCTGGATCGCTCTGGAGACGAGCCGTATGCTGGAGGGCGACTACGCAGGACTTGCCGCCTTCCAGAAGGAGTATGGATTCATCGGGGTCACGAAGCAGAACGGGACTTCTTATATCGTCATGGAGCGCTGGGACGGAGAACAGGCCAGAACGGAGCTGCTGGAGGAACGCGTCTATCTGAAGGCAGATCTGGACTTTACCGTCGATCGGGCAAGGTTCTACTACAGTTATGACGGCGTGCAGTGGGAGCCCTTCGGCACGGAACTGCAGATGAGGTATACCTTGCCGCACTTTATGGGCTATCGGTTTGCCATCTTCAACTTCGCTACGAAGCAGACCGGCGGATATGTCGATGTCGATTATTTCCGCTTCGCGCCGGAACTGACCGGCAGCCGCACGCCGGAGGATTACCGGGTCTATATGAGCACGGATACGATCGTTGTCAGCAGTGATCCGGAGCTCACCTATGACCTCCCGATCCTGATCAACCGCTATCCTGAAGGGGAGTCTGTAAGCGAGATTCGCCTGGAGATCGCAGCCGGGGATACCGTTGAAATCATCGATTTCCTCCCCCATGAAGCGAATCTGGGAGCGGTAAAGGTAAACACCGGTCAAAAGGATGGCAGCTGGACTGTCAGCATCTTGCCTGAGGACGGCGAGGAAGCGATCATCTATGACAACCATGACCGAAGCCGCCGCTTTGCGGTGCTTCGCATCCGAGCCAAGGCGGCTCACGATTACGATCAAACCGATCCAGAGGAGGTTCAATTAAAAGCAATGGAAATTTATCACAAGGATAACCGTCAAGAATCCTACAATGTCAGCAGTGCTAATGCGCGGATCAATGTGTTGAAACCCGCTGAGGCGATCGGCAAAGTTCCGCCAAGCGGCAACCCGCTCGTCTCTCATAAGTTCGGCGCAGACCCGTACGCACTGGTATACAACGGCCGCGTCTATCTCTATATGACCAATGATGTTTTTGAGTACGATGCGGACGGCAATATCAAAGATAACACCTATGCCAAGATCAACAAGATCGGCGTGATCTCTTCCGACGATCTGGTGAACTGGACGGACCATGGGGAGATTGCCGTTGCCGGTCCGCAGGGAGCAGCGAAGTGGGCGTCGCAGTCCTGGGCGCCGGCTGTGGTCCATAAGGTGATCGATGGTAAGGATCGATTCTTCCTGTATTTTGCGAACAATGCCAGCAATATCGGCGTGCTGACCAGCGACAGCCCGCTGGGACCGTGGGTGGATCCCATAGGCAAGCCGCTGATCGAGCGTTCTACACCGGGTGTGGAAGGGGTGCACTGGCTGTTCGATCCGGCTGTTCTCGTCGATGATGACGGCACGGGTTATATCTATTTCGGCGGCGGTGTGCCCGGCGAGCAGTTTGAACGGCCGCGGACCTCGCGCGTCATGCAGCTGGGCGACGACATGATCAGCGTGGTCGGCGAAGCCGTTGAGATCGATGCGCCTTTTATGTTCGAGGATAACGGCATCCACAAGCATAACGGCATTTATTACTATACGTACTGCTCGAATTTCTACAGCGGGGTTCGTCCTGAGGGCAGTCCCGGCGCCGGCGAGATCGTCTATATGTACAGCGAGAATCCGATGGGACCGTGGAAGTACGGCGGCACGATCCTGAAGAACCCGATGCATTTCTTCGGCGTCGGCGGCAACAATCACCATGCGATCTTCTCGTTCAACGGCGAATGGTATATCGCCTACCATGCTCAGACCTTGGCGAAAGCCATGGGTGAAGCGAAGGGATACCGCTCCACGCATCTGAACAAGGTCTATATGAACGAGGATGGATCGATTCAGGAGATCACGGCGGATTATGAAGGGGTACCGCAGCTGAAACCGCTCGATCCTTTCCAGCGGGTGGAAGCGGAGACCTTCGCATGGAATGCGGGTGTCAAGACAAGAGCCGCGGAAGAAGGAGATCCGGAAAACCGCGTGCTGACGGAGATTCAGAGCGGGGACTGGATCGCCCTCTCGCAGGTGGATTTCGGCGATTCCGAAGCGATAAGCTTTATCGCATCCATCGGCAACGTCCGTGCGGACAGCTTCATCGAACTGCGTCTGGGCAGTGTCGACGGCGAACGGATCGGCACGCTGCCGATTGCCGTGAAGGATGCTGATACGGGATGGGCGGAGCTTCGCGCGGAGCTTTCGCCGGTACAGGGCGTGCACGATCTGTACTTGGTCTTTGCTGGTCCTGCGGGAGTCGATCTCTTCGAGATGGATTACTGGAGGTTGGCAGATGAATAAAACGGTCATTACCAACCCGATTATCTGGGCCGATGTGCCGGATGTCAGCGTGATCCGCGTCGGCACCGTATACTACATGGTCAGCACCAGCATGCATTCGATGCCGGGCTGCCCCATCATGCGCTCGGTGAATCTGAAGGATTGGGAGATTGTGAATTATGTCTTCGATATCCTGGAGGACAATGATGCCCACAACCTCCTGGACGGTAAAGGCATCTACGGGAAAGGTTCGTGGGCAGCCAACCTCCGGTATCATGAGGGAACCTTCTATGTGTGCTTCTCGTGCAATGATATGAACCGATTCTATATCTATACCACGAAGGATATCGAAAACGGTCCATGGGAACGCCATGTTGTGGGTGAGCTGTTCCATGATCCGAGCTTGTTGTTCGATGATGACGGCGTCTATGTGTTCTATGGCAACGGCGACATCAGGATCAGGGAGCTGACTTCCGACGGCACCCGCCTGAAGCCGGGCGGGATCGACCAGCTCGTCCTGGAAACGCCCCGCGAAGGCATCGGCCTAAGATGCGAGGGATGCCACGCATACAAGATCAACGGCTATTACTACCTCATCTTCATCGAGTGGCCAAGGACGGGCAACGCCCGGCGCAGAGTCGTCGGTTACCGCTCTAAGCATCTCTTGGGCCCCTACGAACGCAAGATTCTGCTCGATGATGATATGGGATATCGCAACCAGGGCATCGCTCAGGGCGGGCTTGTGGATACGCCTTCAGGGGATTGGTATGCGGTATTGTTCCAAGATCACGGCGCCGTGGGCCGCATCCCCTATGTTGTGCCGGTGACTTGGGAGGAGGATTGGCCGCTCATCGGCATCAATGGCAAGGTGCCGGTGTCCTTCGAGATCGATCTGCCGGAGGCGGAGCCGGGACCGCTGGTGATCAGCGATGACTTCGACTACGACGAAAACACACTGGCTCTGCAGTGGCAATGGAATCACAACCCGGATCACCGCCTTTGGTCCGTGACGGAACGGCCGGGCTGGCTGCGTCTTCGCACCGGCCGGCCGGTGCGGAATATCGAGCAGGCGCGCAATACCTTAACACAGCGTACGGAAGGACCGGCGTGCCGTGCGGAAGTGAAGCTCGATACTTCGCATATGACTCCGGGGGATTATGCCGGGCTTACGGCCTTGCAGCATTATTATGGAACCGTAGGCATTCAGTTGGATGAGCACGGGGAGCGTTATGCGGTGATGTGCGTCCGCGGGGAAGACGGAGAGCAGCAAGCCGTGGAGCGCATCCGCTGTGAGCAGAAGGTCGTTTGGCTGAAGATTGCGTTTGATTTTCGTGAGGACAGGGATACGGCGGACTTTTACTATTCTACAGATGGTCATACATGGCGCAGGATCGGAGACACCTTGCAGCTCAGGTATACGCTGCATCATTTCATGGGCTGCCGCATCGGTTTGTTCCATTATGCTACGGTGCAAGCGGGCGGGTACGCGGATTTTGATTATTTTAGGTACGAGCGGGATTCTGAATAACATAAATCGGGCAGGTGCTGTGAACGAAGCACCTGCCCGATTGTTATGTTAAGCCGTATCTTTCATTTTCTTGCGGTATTCATTGGCGCTTACGCCGGTGTATTCTTTGAATTTCTTATAGAACCAGTCCACTTCCGAATAGCCGACGCGGTGTGCGATTTCATAGATTTTGAGATCGGATTCGATGAGCAGACGCTTCGCTTTCTCCATGCGCTGCTGCAGCAGATATTCATTGAAAGACATCTTCTCATGCCGTTTGAACTTCTGACCGAGATAAGCGCAGTTAAAATGCAGCTCGTCGGAGATCTTCTTGAGCGTGATGTTCTGATGCAGCTGCTCTTGTACATAGCGCTTGATCATCTCAATAGTTGTACAGGCAGAAGAGGTGGACGGCTGCCCGGCAGCCTTCTCCTGCCGGCGTATGCTCGAGCGCAGATTTACAAGACAAACCTCCAGATCCTGTGCATCATAAGGATCAGGCAAATAATCGCTGACTTTCAGCATGATCGCTTTGTGCACGATGTTCATTTGCTTGCTGCCGCCGATAAGCAGGATCGAGGCGGTGCTGTGTTTCCTGATCTGTTCGCAGAGCCTCATGCTGAATGACGGAAGAGCTCGCAGGCTGATGATCACCAAATCAAAGGATTCCTTGTCAATCGCGTGCAGAACCTCCTCGAACGTCTGAGGTTCAGGCGCTTGTATCTCGTAGCCGAGGCGGTACCAATCCAGTTGCTCAAGGAGTCGTTTCCTTGATTGCGAATCCGGATCGACAAGCAGCGTATTGATCATGGAGTGCTGGCCCTCACTTTCGTAAGTTGTTTCATCATACGAAGCGTGGTTTACCTTCTTATCATCCATTATGTAAGCGTTGTCTTTTCTTCGCAATGTGCATCTTTTTAGAGTTGTAACATTTGTTTACTATTTGCTCACAGAGGCGAAGGCACTGGAAGAAACAAGTTGGAGGAAGGCGGAAATCCCTTGTTTCTTTAGGGATTGTGCAATTTTTTAGATTCCTCACATCCCTTGACATTTGACCCCTCTGATTATATGACATTAACCCCCAACTATACTTTCTAAGGTGAAACTATGCACTGAATCAGGTTGTTCGATTTCGAATGTAAACGCTATACTCGCCTTAAAATCAAGGAAAATTAATCATTGGCAGGGGGATTGTTATGCGGAAAATCTGGATGTTTCTAATTGTGTTCATGTTATCCATCACATTGGCTGCTTGCGGCGGAGGGAGCATGGATGATGCTGCGGCACCGGATTCGGTGAACAGCGCAAATGATACCGCAGCTGATGCCGACAACGAAGCAGCGAATGAAAATGAAGAAGCAGAGGAGCCGGCATCCGGGAATCCAAACGCATCGCCGGAGATGGATTTCGATCTCGGCGGACGCACGCTGACCTTCGTCTCATGGTGGGATATGACGATTCAAGAAGATAACCCGGACAATATTCAGAAGAAGGCCAACCTTGAAGCCCTGATGGCGAAGCACAACTTCAAAGTAGATTACGTTGTGATCGATTTTAACGAATATCAAGACAAAGTCGTTGCTTCGATCATGGCCGGCGAGCCGCTGGGCGATTATGTGCGCATGGGGAAACGCTATATGATCCCGTCCCTGGTGAAGCAGGATTTGTTCTGGCCGGTGGATGAGTGGACGAAGAACGACAATGTTTTCAACCAGAAAGTCACCAATGAATATTCGGTCTATAACGGCAGAGGTTATGGATTTAACGATCAGCCGAACTTGATCACAGGGATCTTCTATAACCGGACCTTGATGAATGAACTTGGAATAAAACCGCTTCAGGAATACGTGGACGAGGACAACTGGAACTGGGAGACGTTCATTCAAGTCGCGAAGGATGCGAACCGTGATACGGATAACGACGGTCAGATCGACGTTTGGGGCCTGGCCAAATCCGATGTGTTAGACATGGCTCTTGCGGCGAACGAGACGGACCTAGTCGCTGGAGATAAGCAGAACCTGGAGGATCCGAAGACGATCGAAGTGCTTAACTTTGTGTCCCGGATCGCCACGGAACAAGTGGCAAGACCTTCCGAAGGCGGAGATTGGACAGAACCGCGAGCATTCTTCGTACAGGGCAATGTCCTGATGTATCCGGGCGCGATGTATGAGATCGGCGGTTTAGTGCAAGACATGGCAGAATACGATATCGGCTTCCTGCCCTTCCCGAAGGGACCGAGCGCAAGCACGTATCATGCGGTTGAACCGGACGTACAATTCCTGACGATTCCGAAGACCGTGGATAAACCGAGGGAACTGCTCTATATCTACGAGAAGATCCATGATATCGAATCGATCTATGAATATCCGGACCAAGCGACTTTGGAAAGCCACTTCACGGACGAGAACGATATTATGAACGCCCGCATGGTCGGCGAGAACATGCGAGTGATCGACCGTCAAGCTTATCCATCACTGCCGTACTGGGACTTCTTGGGCGAATTGCAAAGCGGTGTATCGATATCGACGTTGATCGAGAAGTATAAGGCTCCGTTCCAAGCGGCGATCGATGAAGTGTGGCAGAACTAAAGCTTGAATAAAGCAGCGAATAGTCCCCATGGGGAATCCCCGGCTGATTCTCTCATGGGGACTGTTCACACCGGAGTGAAGGAGGGCGGAATTGTGGGTGCTCGTCGCATAAGGAAATTTGGAATCTGGGCTCTCGTGATCGTGTTGATCATCGTGATGTTGAACATCATCCCGTCCGATCGTCCGCATCAGCTGCCGCTGACGGTGAAGGCGGATTTTACTCCGATCGTCGAGACGGTGGATGAAAACAGCTATTCCCTGTACTTGGAGAAACATGCCGATGCGAACCGCCCGAACCGCACGATTCGCATCGAGGGCGAGGACTATATCGAAGCTGACGGCGGTGAATTCATCACCGTTGAAGGCTATATGGGATTGGACGGTACAGCCGTGCTCACGCCGGAGATTGGATCGATCAGCTGGCGGGTTCCGATCGAGGAAGCGGGCTTGTATCAGATTCGCATCCATTACTTCCCAATGGAGGGCAAAAGCGCCGCCATCGAAAGGGAACTCCGAATCAACAGCGAGATTCCCTTCACCGGGGCGGAGATCCTGTTGTTCGACCGCGTATGGGATAACCGCGATCCAGAGATCAAGCGCGATGACCGCGGCAATGATCTCAGACCGCGGCAGGTGGAGAATCCTCGCTGGATGCTGGCTTCCTTTAAAGACAGTGATCATTATATAGAGGAGCCGTATTATTTTTATTTCGATAAAGGCGAGCAGATCATCACGCTTGTCTCGCTGCGTGAACCGATGGCGATCGATTATATCGAGCTGTACCAAGAGGAGGCGGTTCCTTCCTATCAGGAAGTCAAGGCCATGTATGAAGCACAGGGCCTAAAGCCGGTGCAGAACCAATTCATCAAGGTGCAGGGAGAAGCGGCCATAGCCAAATCTTCACCTACCCTGTATCCGATCTCGGACCGCTCGAGCCCGTCGGTAGAGCCGTACCATGTATCCAAGATTCGCATGAATGCCATCGGCGGTCAGAACTGGCGGCTGCCCGGGCAATGGATCGAATGGGAGATCGAGGTGCCGGAGGACGGGCTGTATCAGATCGCTCTTAAGCGGAAACAGGACCAGCTGCGCGGTGTCTACGCAACGCGCAGTCTCATGATTGACGGCAAGCACCCCTTTGAGGAGATGAAGCGCATCCGTTTCAACTACAACGCGAAGTGGCAGATGGATGTGCTCGGCGGGGATGAGCCGTATCTGTTTTACCTGACCAAAGGGAAGCACCGCATTCGAATGACGGTAACTCTGGGGGAGCTGGCTCCGCTCCTGCAGACGATCGAATCCAGTGTTCTGGAACTGAATGCGATGTATCGCAAGATCTTGATGATCACTTCGAACAACCCGGATCCCTTCCGCGATTATCAGCTGGAGAAACGGATTCCGGAGATGACGGAAGTGTTCGAACGGCAGGCGGAAATCATCGAATCCGTGGCCGATTATCTCAAGGAGATGACCGGTGAACAGAGCGATAAGGTCGCACCGCTGATCAATATGGTCGTCCAGCTGAAGGATATGGCGGAGCGGCCGGAGACGGTGGCGCGTCGCCTGGATACTTACAAGATCAACGTGGGCGGTCTCGGTACATGGATTCTGACCGTACAAGAGCAGCCGCTTACGATCGACTATCTCGTCGTGTACTCGCCGGATCAGGAGCTGCCCCGTGCGGAATCCACGTGGTTTGAGGATCTGAAGCATGAGGTGGGGGCGTTTTTTGCTTCCTATACGGAGGATTACACGAGCATCGGTAACGTTGAGCAGAAAGATCGCTCGATCGAAGTGTGGATTACGACAGGCCGCGACCAAGCGCAGGTGATGAAAGGCCTCATCGACGATCTGTTCACGCCGGAGACCGGGATCTCGGTACAGCTGAAACTCGTACCGCCCAACATCCTGCTGCCTGCGACCTTGGCCGGTGAAGGACCGGATGTTGCGATGCAGATGGGCGAGGATGTACCTGTGAACTACGCGATGCGCGGTGCAGCATACGATTTGACGCAGTTCCCTGATTTTGAGGAAGTGGCGGAGCGTTTCCGGGAAAGCGCCTTGACGCCGTACCGCTATGACGGAGGGGTATATGCGCTGCCGGAACAACAGTCCTTCCCGATGCTGTTCTACCGCAAGGATATCTTGGAGGAGCTGAATCTATCTGTTCCTGAGACTTGGGATGATGTCTACGATATGATCTCCGTCTTGCATAAGCACCATATGGATTTCTATCTGCCGATCGACAACACGCTTAACAACGGCAACCTGGTGCCGAACGCGACCTTTGCGATGCTTCTGTATCAGAATGACGGGGCGTTCTATACGGAAGATCATAAGCGCAGTGCACTGGACTCGGAGATCGCCATCGAGATGTTCCGCAGATGGACCCAATTCTATACGAATTATAAGTTCCCCGTACAGGTGGACTTCCCGAACCGCTTCCGGACCGGAGAGATTCCTATTGGCATCGCCGACTATACGACCTATAACCTGCTGACGGTGATGGCGCCGGAGATCAAAGGTTTGTGGGACTTTACGATTGTGCCCGGCACAAAGAAAGAAGACGGTACGATTCGTCATGACGTAGCCAGCACGACGACGGCGGTTCTGATCTTGGAGAAGGCCAAGGATAAGGAGGCCTCCTGGGAGTTCCTCAAATGGTGGACATCCAAGGACATCCAGATCCAATTCGGCCGCGAGATGGAGGCCCTGATGGGAGAAGCTGCGCGCTATCCGACGGCGAACATCGAGGCGCTGGAAGAGTTGCCGTGGCCCGTCGAGCATTACCGCAACCTGAACGAACAGTGGAAATGGGTGCGGGGAATCCCGCAGGTGCCGGGAGGATATTTTACAGGCCGTCACTTGGACAATGCCTTCCGCAAGGTGATCAATGCGGGTGAGAACTACCGCGAAGCACTGCTCGATTATGTCATCTATATCAATGATGAGATCGCGATCAAGCGGAAGGAATTTAACTTACCGTAAGGGCAAGGGGTGGAACCATTGCAAACTGACAGCGTGAAGCAGACGATGGCGCTTCCGGCTCAACTGAAGAAGCCGTCGTCCAGGTGGGCGCAGCTGAAGAGAGAGTTGTATAGGAACAGGCACTACTATATTCTCATGAGCCCTTATATGATTCTGTTTTTCCTGTTCACGGTGATCCCGGTCGTCCTCTCTTTTCTCCTGAGTTTCTTCTATTTCAACATGTTGGAGTTTCCGAGGTTTATCGGCTGGGATAATTACTCCCGTTTGTTCCTAAACGATGATGTCTTCCTGATCGCACTGAAGAACACGCTCCTGTTCGCCGTGATCACGGGACCGATCAGCTATATTGCTTGTTTCATCTTCGCATGGATTATCAATGAGCTGTCACCGAAGATCCGGGCCATCATGACGCTGGTCTTCTATGCCCCTTCGATCTCCGGCAACGTGTTCTTCATCTGGCTCATCGTCTTCTCCGGAGATAGCTACGGGTATCTGAACGGATTCCTCATGCGGCTCGGCATCATCCTTGAGCCGATCCAATGGCTGCAGAATGAAGATTATGTGCTGACGATCGTGATTATCGTGCAGTTGTGGATGAGCCTCGGCACGAGTTTCCTGGCCTTTATCGCCGGTCTGCAGAACATCGATCAGACGCTGATCGAAGCAGGTTCGGTAGACGGCATTAAGAACCGCTGGCAGGAGCTGTGGTATATCACCCTGCCTTCGATGAGACCGCAGCTGATGTTCGGTGCGGTGATGCAGATTACGCAGGCCTTCGCTGTGGCTGAAATCTCGATCGCCTTAGCAGGGTTCCCAAGCGTGAACTACGCAGCGCACACCGTGGTTACGCACCTGATCGACTACGGAACGATCCGCTTCGAGATGGGGTATGCATCCGCCATCGCAACGGTGCTGTTCCTGCTCATGGTCGGCACGAACAAACTGACGCAGAAACTCTTGAGAAAAGTAGGTGAGTGATGTGGCGGCTAAAGCACTGTCTATGTTTCGCATGCAGCGGAGGCTTAACCGCTCCTTAACGGTCAGCATCCTACTGTTCCTGGTGTTGGGGCTGTTCGGCGCCTTCATGTCGTTGCCGCTGATCTACACCGTGAACAATGCTTTTAAGCCCTTGGATGAGATCTTCATCTTCCCGCCGCGCTTCTTCGTGGTCAACCCAACGCTGGACAACTTCTATGATCTCGTGATCTTGATGGGCAACTCCTGGGTGCCGTTCTCGCGTTATATCGCGAATACGCTGCTCATCACCATCGTCGGCACCGCCGGTCATATCATCTTTGCCTCGGCGGCGGCTTATCCGCTGGCGAAGTACCGCTTTCCAGGGTCGCGCACCTTGTTCTCGATCGTCGTGCTGTCCCTGATGTTCTCGCCCCACGTAACCGCGGTGCCGAACTATATGGTGATGTCCTGGCTTGGCTGGATTGACACCCATGCCTCGCTGATCGTGCCGGCACTGGCATGGTCTTTGGGACTGTTCCTTATGAAGCAATTCATGGAGCAGATCCCCGATGCGATCCTGGAAGCTGCAAAGATCGACGGCGCTTCCGAATACCGCATCTTCTGGCAGATCGTCATGCCGAACGTAAAACCGGCGTGGCTTACGCTGATGATCCTGCAGTTCCCGGCGCTGTGGGGCTCTGACGGCGGGAACTTCATCTACAGTGAGAACCTGAAGACGCTGAACTATGCTTTGGGACAGATTTCACAGGGCGGGATTGCGCGAGCCGGCGTCGGTGCTGCCGTTGCTTTGATCATCATGAGCGTGCCGATCACCTTGTTCGTGATCTCGCAGAGCAGCGTGATCCAGACGATGGCGACTTCAGGATTGAAGGATTAGGGGGGAGCTGTGCATGACCAACCTCAGAGATGCTAGACATCGATCGGTTAGACGCCGTGCCGGGAAGTTGATGCTCAGCCTGCTCAGCTTCTTGATCGCTGCCGGGCTGATGCTGCCAAGCGTACAAGCTGCGCCTCCTCCTCCGTCATATAACTATTCGTATTGGAATGAAGCGGTGGCCTCCCCGGCTGCCTATCAAGCAACGAAGATCGTGACGGGAGAGATGATCGGGGCAGGTGCGCTTCTGGAACCGAATGATCTTCATGTGACTGAGGATCAGAAGGTGTATATCCTCGATTCGGGCAATAATCGCGTCGTCGTGACGGACGATCAGTTCCGCCTGCTCCGCATCATCGATTCCTTCGTGAACGAAGGACAAGTCGACGGCTTCAACCGTCCCTTGGGATTATATGTGACGAAGGATGAACAGTTGTATGTAGCGGATACCGGGAATAACCGGATCGTGCAGCTAGCGCCCGACGGCACGCTGCTTGCGATCGTGGAAGCGCCGGAATCGGATCTCTTAACGAGCACCTTCGTCTTCCAGCCGGCGCGGCTGGTCGTCGACCGAGCCGGCAGGATCTATGTGATGGCGATCGGTGTATTCGACGGCTTCATGGAATTCAACGCCGACGGAACCTTTACCACCTTCATCGGTGCGAACCGGGTCTATGTCGATCCCATCGAATATATCTGGAAACTGTTGTCGACGCGCGAACAGCGCAGCCAGATGGTGCAGTTTACGCCGACGGAATTCACGAACCTGGATATCGATGAAGAGGGGTTCATCTATGCGACAAACGGGGATGAATGGGGGGACAACATCAAGAAGCTGAACGCGCAGGGGACGGATATCCTGCGGCGCAACGGGTATTTCTCGCCCGGCGGGGACATCATCTATGACATCGACGAAGGGCCGGCCCGGCTGATCGATATCGACGTAACGGACAGCGAGATCTACTCCGTGCTGGATGCGAAGCAGGGACGGATCTTTACCTATAACGGCGACGGTTTCTTGATGTATGTCTTCGGCGGCAAGGGCAATCTCATCGGGGAGTTCCACACGCCGACAGCGATCGAGCGCATCGGGGATGATTTCATCGTATTGGACCGGGCGCTGGGTGAGATCACGGTATTCCAGACAACGGAGTACGGGCGTGTGCTGAATGAGGCGGTGCGCAGTTATTACAGAGGGGATGAAGAGCGCTCATCCGAGCTGTTCAAGCAAGCAGCGAATATGAATGCCAACCTGGAGTATGCGTACGACGGAATCGGCAAGTCTTTGTTAAGGCAGGGAGAGTACGAAGAGGCGGTGCATTATTTCCGGCAGGCGATGGATCGCAAGAATTATTCCAAGGCTTATCTGCTGTATCGAAAGGAAGTGCTGAGAGAGATCTTTCCTGCGCTGATGACATGCCTTCTGATCTTCATCGCGGCGTACATCGTTGTGCGGAGGGTTCTGAAATTGAGAGGAAGAAAGCAGGGTGTTCAGATTGAAATGGAGTAAAGAATGGCTGAGGTTTCCGTTCTATTTGACCGTTCGTCCATATAAGGCTTATTGGGAACTCAAGTATGAGCGGGATCTAAAAACCAGCTTATGGACCGCGGTGATTATCCTGGCGGCACTTTCCTTTACGATGATCCTGCAGAGTCAGTACAGCGGGTTTCTTGTCAATTACAATGACCCCCGCGAGCTGAACAGCCTCTTGGAAATCGTCTACGTCGTCGTACCGGTTCTGTTCTTCTGCATCGCCAATTGGTCTTTGACCACTCTGATGGACGGGGAAGGCAAATTCGTCGAGATCTTCATCTCAACCTGCTATGCTCTCACCCCGCTGATCATCATCAATCTGCCGTGGATCTTCCTGAGCAACTTTATCTCGTTGGAGGAGACAACCTTCTACTATGTCTCCAGCAGCATCGCAGCCCTTTGGTTCTTGTATCTGCTCTTCATAGGGAATATGACCGTGCAGCAGTTTACAGCCGGCAAAACGGTGCTTACGCTGCTTCTGACGGTCGTAGCGATGGGCTTCATGGCATTCCTATGCCTGTTGTTCTTCAGCTTGATCCAGCAGATCACCGGATTCGTCGTGACGATCTATCAAGAAATCGTGCTGCGCACCTAGAGAGGAGGGGGAGACATGAGAATGGTGAAAAAAGCGCTCTATGCCCTGTTGTTCATCGGTCTAATCATGATCACTGCTGCATGTTCCAGCTCAGAAACCGCATCGGGGCAGGATGATATGCGCATGCAGCTGCCGGAATCCGAGACGCTCAAGGCAGCGTTTACCGACAGCCGTCTCCCGGGCATGAAGGGAATCGCCGAAAGCGAGCACCTAAAGCTTTATATCCATGATCAAACCGCAGAGATCGCTGTCGTCGACCAACGCAGCGGCGAGATCTGGCGGAGTAATCCCGAGCACCGGGAGGAGGATCCGATCGCTTCGGGGACGAACAAGGACCTGCTGAGCGCTCAGACAAGGATTAATTTCTACAATAAATATGGGCAGATCAGCTCGGTCAACTCCTATACGGACAGCGTGGCTTATGGGCAGTTTGCTCTGGAGCCGATCGAACGCGGTGTTCGCGTGACTTACATGTTCGGCAAGGACGAGCGGGGCATCGATGATCTGCCGCAGAAGCTGAGTCCAGAGCGCTATGAGGAACTAACATCGAAGATGGATGATACCGGCAAACGCGCGATGCGCATCGGCTATGCTCAAGACAAGGAGACGGGGCTTTACAACCGGCTGGACGGTTCACTGAAGGGGCTGCAGCTGCAGCGCATCTTGGACGCCTTCGACTCCATCGGTTATACAGCGGAAGATCTTATGCGGGACTCGGAAGAACATGGGATCGTGATCGAGAAACCGGTGCCGCGGATCTTCTTCCTGACGATCGAATATATCCTCGACGGCGAAAGTTTGATCGTGCGCGTGCCGACTGAGGACATCCAATATCCGGATGAATATCCGATCAACAACATCACCCTGCTTAACTTCTTCGGTGCCGGCGGACCGGAGGACGAGGGATCCCTCTTCGTGCCGGACGGTTCAGGAGCATTGATCCATTTTAACAACGGAAAGGCCAGATATCCTTCTTACAGACAGGATGTTTACGGCCGTGATCTCACGCTCCAATACGGCGGCACGCTGTCCAGGGACCAAAGCATCCGCTTGCCGGTATTCGGGATTTTGCGGCCCAGCGGCGCGTTTTTGGGCATCATTGAGCAGGGAGCAGCAGCGGCTGCTATTAATGCCGACGTCAGCGGCAGACTGAACAGCTATAACCATGTGTATCCGAGCTTCTATTTTATCAACAAAGATGATGTCAGCCTGAATGCAGGCGGCCATAAACGCTCGCTGCCCAAATTCCAGGAAGAGCCGATGAAAACCGATTATGTCGTTCGCTACGTGTTCTTCAAACAGGACGAGGCGACCTATGTTGATCTCGCACAGTATTACCGGGAGTACCTGCTGGCGCGCAACCAGCTGCCGGAACGCTCGGCGGATGATGATGAGCATATCCCGTTCTATGTGGAACTAATCGGCAGCATCGAGAAGAAGAAACACTTCCTCGGAATCCCTTATCGTGCTTCGGAGCCGCTGACGACCTTTGGGGAGGCAGAGATCATCCTGAGCGAACTGCAGGAGCGCGGCATTCAGGATATCCGCTTGAAGCTGGCGGGATGGTTTAACGGCGGAATGAATCACACGCTCCCAGAGAAGATCAAGGTGAACCGCGTCCTCGGAGGCAGCAAGGGACTGCAGCGCCTGCAAGATTTTGCAGAGCAGCAGGGAATCGGCCTGTATCCGGATGTCAGCATCCTTCAGGTTTCGAATACGAAGGGCTTCAGCCGCTCGAAGGAAGCGGCCAGAAGACTGACCTCAACCCCGGCCGCTGTTTATCCGTACAATCTGGCGCTCAACCGGGCAGCGAGGGATCAGACGCCGTCCTATATCTTAGCGACGCGCTTGGTGGAAGGCGTCGTCGAAGCGATGCTGGACGATCTGCAAAGATTAGGGATGAACAGCATCTCGCTGCGCGACCTTGCTGAGCAGCTGCACAGCGATTACCGCAAGCGCAATCAGCTGGACCGCACGCAGTCGGAGCAGATCTCCATCCAGGCTTTGCAGAAGATTCGAGAAGCGGGCTTAACGATGATGGCGGACGGCGGCAATGCCTATGCCCTGCCTTATGTCACGGATATTACGAATGCACCGCTTGCCAACAGCCGGTTCAAGATCGAGGATGAAGAGATTCCATTCTATCCGATCGTTGTCCGCGGACATGTCGATTACGCTGGTGAACCTTATAATCTCTCGACCTATATCAATCCGCGCCAATATATTCTGAAGAATCTGGAATACGGCGCCGGCGTGTATTTCACATGGATCTATGAGCCCAATTACAAGCTCAAAGATACGGAATACCACCATCTCTATGCCGTCCACTACAAGGAATGGATCGATCTGGCGCAGGAGATGTATGAGGAGATTAACGCTGTGTTGAAGAACGTCCACGGGCAGCCGATCATCGGACACAGCAAGATGGCTGAGGGCGTGTACAAAACCACATACGGCAATGGATACTATGTCATCGTGAACTACAATCAGAACCCGGTTACCGTTGACAGCCAGACTATAGAAGCGGAAGGCTTCGTGACAGGTGGTGAACGATCCTGAGACCATTACAGCTTCTGAAGAAACGCTGGACCTATGAACAGCAGAAGGCCATGTGGGGAGTCGTCTATGTCTTGCCTTGGCTCATCGGATTCATCTTGTTCTTCTTGATCCCGCTGATAAACTCCCTGCGTTTCAGTTTCAGTAAAGTGGAGTCCAATGCCAACGGGCTGCAGGTGCAATTCATCGGCATGGACAACTACATCAATGCGTTGACGGTTAACACGAGCTTCAACCGGACACTCGTGGAATCGATCATCGATATGGTCGTGAATGTTCCGCTGATCGTGATCTTCAGCTTGTTCCTTGCGGTGCTGCTGAATCAGAAGTTCCGCGGCCGCGGCATCGCCAGGGCGATCTTCTTCCTGCCGGTCATCCTGGCTTCCGGCGTGATCGCCACGCTGGAGACGGAGAGCCTTATCGAGGCCCTGAATGCGGAGAACCAGACCGGCAGCTTTATCAGCGGGCTGCGCAGCTTCGAACTGCAGCGCATGATGTTGGAAGCGGGCGTGAATGAATCCATCGTCATGTATCTGACAGGAGCGGTGGATCGCATCTATGACATCGTCAGCCAGTCGGGGGTGCAGATTCTGATCTTCCTGGCGGGAATTCAGACCATCTCGCCGCACCTGTATGAGGCAGCGAAGATCGAAGGTGCGACGGGGTATGAAGCCTTCTGGAAGATCACGTTTCCGATGGTCAGCCCGCTCATCTTGGTGAACGTCATCTATACGATCATCGATTCTTTCGGCAACAATGAGACGACAGCGCTGATCCGCGAGGTCGGCTTTACGAACTTTAACTTCGGCTTAAGTTCGGCGATGGCCTGGCTCTATTTTGCCGCTGTGGCGCTGATCCTGTTGATCAGCACCTATATCATCTCGAAACGGGTGTTCTATTACGATTAACCATGTATGATCGGCGATGTGTAATGATGAACATCGAGCTTATGAGCGCAGACGGCATGCATTCAAATGCGCTGAATGCGACTATGTAGTGGAAGGGTGAGTCATTTGTTAGCTGCGGCACGCGCCCGAATCTTATCGCTGAACTTCTGGAAAAAGTGGCTGTGGATCATCGTGCGGTTTGTACTGATCGTAGGTTTGTCCTTCGTCATCCTGTATCCAATCTTGAAGAAGATTTCTACGGCGATTAAGGACAGAGCCGATCTGTATTCGCCGATCGTGGTATGGATCCCGGAGAATTTCTCGCTGGATAATTTCAGGCAGGCGATCCGCGTCATGGACTATTGGGAGACCCTGCTCAATACCTTTACCTTGGCCGGTATGACAACGGTGTTAACAGCGATTTCCTGTGCACTGGCAGGCTATGGATTTGCGAGATTGAAGTTCAAAGGCAGCAATGTCTTATTCGCCTGCGTCGTCCTGACGATCCTGGTTCCGCCGACCACGATCTTGATCCCGATGTATTTGAATCTCAAGGATTTCTCTTTGTTTGGTCTGATTCCGCTGTTCAACGGGGGCAAGCCCGTCAATCTGCTCAATTCGTATTGGCCCTTCGTCCTCACATCGATGACGGCGGTGTCCTACAAGGCGGGGCTGTTCATCTTCATCTTCCGCCAGTTCTTCCGCGGCATTCCGAAGGAGATCGAGGAAGCCGCCTATGTGGACGGTGCGGGGGTAACGAAAACTTTCACCCATATCATGCTGCCCAATGCGATTCCGGCGATCATCACGGTATGCTTGTTCTCTTTTGTATGGCAGTGGAACGACAGCTTCTTCACGACTACTTATCTCACGTCCAGCAAAGTGATGTCGACGCAGTTGTCGTCGCTGCCGCATAACCTGCAGGTGCAGCTGACGGCCGGCGTATCGCAGGAAGACCCGTTCTACTTAAGCATGGTTCAGGATACGGGAATTCTGCTGGCGATTCTGCCGCTGATCATCATCTATCTGTTCGTGCAGCGTTATTTCGTCGAGAGCGTCGAGCGCACGGGTATTGTCGGTTAATCCCTGGTTGATAGGCTAGAGATGACTGGCAGCGATGATGCGATGATCCCCGACCGGTTGCAGCCGTTATGCCCAGTCGTGTTGCCAGCCGACTCGAGCTGCGGGTGGAGCATGATCAGCTGACCATTGTGGAGGTGTATCGAAGGGGAATGTTCAGACGAAACAAAGCACGCGGCATCCTGCTTGTGATCACGGTGATGCTGGCGATGTTCCTCATCGCCGGCTGTTCTGGCGGCAGTCAGAACGACAAAGCAGTGAATGCTGCTGACAATGTAGAAACGACGGAGCCGACGGAACATTCGGATGCGAGTCCTGCGAACGAGGCGCTTGAAGAGGAAGCAGCCGCTGCGGAGGAAGATGAGGAAGAGGAGGAAGCGGAAGAGCCTGTCGAGCCGTCTGTTGAACAGGATATTCCTTCGCTGAAGGATGTTTATGAGCCGTACTTCCCCATCGGTGCGGCCATCGAACCGCATCAGACAACGGGACTTGTCAGTGAACTGCTTAAGAAACATGTGAACATGATCGTTGCCGAGAATGCCATGAAGCCGTCTTCGCTCCAGCCGTCCGAAGGCAACTTCAGGTGGGAGAATGCCGATCGGATCGTGCAATTCGCGAAGGAGAACGGCATGGAACTGCGCTTCCATACCTTGGTCTGGCATAATCAGGTGCCGGATTGGTTCTTCTTAGATGAGAACGGCAAGCCGATGATCGATGAGACGGATCCGGACAAACGGGAAGCGAATAAGCGGCTGTTGTTACAGCGATTGGAGACGCATGTGCGCACCGTCGTCGAACGCTATAAGGATGACATCAAGTATTGGGATGTGGTGAATGAGGTCGTAGAGCCGAACGACCCGGACGGCATGCGCAACAGCCCTTGGTATCAGATCACGGGCACCGATTATATTGAGACTGCCTTCCGTGCGGCGCGGGAAGCCGGGGGACCGGACATCAAGCTCTATATCAATGATTACGGGACGGATGATGTGAGGAAGCGGGACCGCATCTATGAGCTGGTGAAGGAGATGCTGGACCGCGGCGTGCCGATCGACGGTGTCGGGCATCAGACGCATATCAGCATCCACTGGCCGCCGGTGGACAGCATCATCGAATCGATGCAGAAGTTTGCCGAACTCGGCCTGGACAATATCGTCACCGAGCTCGATATGAGCCTGTATGCATGGAATGACCGGAGCGATTTCGGCGATCAGATTCCGGATCATATCCTCGCTAAACAGGCTGAGAGATACGGGGAATTGTTCAAAGCCTTCCGGGAGAACAGCGACATCCTCAGCGAAGTAACGTTCTGGGGAATCGCCGACAACCATACTTGGCTGAGTTCCTTCCCCGTGGACAGCCGTACCGAAGCACCGCTCTTGTTCGATAAGAACTATCATGCGAAGCCGGCCTTCTGGAGCGTCATCGAGGCGGCTCAGGAGGATGAAACTTGAGAAGTGTTGGCGGATCGAAGAGCGGAAGAATCACATGAGGAATCGATCAGCTCCCCTCATCTGAGGGGAGCTGATTTTTTCGTACGCCCAGCATGGGCGTCTTCTATAGGGTGAAAGTCATCTGCAGATGAAAGTGAAATCACTTCGTGAAAGGCGCCATATGCTGGTGCTGTGATATAGAAGGGGGAATGCCGTCCCCTAGATAGATTAGTCTTCTACGAGAGTGTATATATCTTCTGGATCATTTGTCTCCAAAACAACCCCTTCATGATCCAGAACAATGATATGAGGTGACTTCTCCATATTAAACAATTTCTTATAATCATACTTTTGGTTTTCGTCTCTCATACTAATAGAGGTCATATTATTAATTTTTAGTGATTTAAGAATAATTTCCGAATTAATAACTTCTAACAATTCATATATTTGATCGTGTAGATCGGAATGTTCCCCATCCCAAAAAAGATAAATATTATATGTGTCAGGCTCGGGTGCAACCATCTCTTGGATCGCGTCTTCCTTGGTTGGTGAGCAAGCAGTCAACATAACCGCTATGCATATCGAAATAAAAGGGAATACTGCATATCTCAAGTATCTTCGCCTCCTAGATTATTACATAATTAGTGAGGATATGGATCTATTACTTTAAAGATATTGTAATGGAATAAGAATATTTATGCAATTATTCCACATGTAAGAAGTTAATTATGAGGTTGATGGGAGGATGTGGCTGAAGCAGGATGAATCATGATGAGATGTTGTTTACTCGGCAGTATGTGAGTGGAGAACAGCGCGTGAGTCGACAGATTCTGTTGTCTTTTAATGCGATTCCATGTCTAATTCTGAGGACTACTGTGTCTATTAGAGATTTACACGGAACATCTATATGCCATACTCGCGCTGTATGCACGAAAACAGATATAAAGACGGGAAAACTCGTTTATGAGGACAAGCTTTCTTGTGTGCGGATTGAGGTGCTGTTGAAAATATGATGAGGATTATTACAGATTTGATGGAGGATAAGGGAACCTGGATGCGTTATTGGTGACAAAAACGGTGATTTGCTGTACCTAACGGAACTGTGATCCGTTATTTGCGCATAAAAGAAGCTTTCCGGGCACGATTTGAGAAAATAAGGTACCGCAGTTCCGTTAACTTGGCAATACCCCGGAAAATCGCAAAATAAGGGATCTGTGTTCCGCAACATTGCGATGTCTTGCCGGCTGTGCCAGCGCCTCGCGTGCAGGAGATTCGCGTACAATGGCGGCGCTACAGGACACTCGCGTACGATGGCACGCATACACCCGCATACACCCGTATAAACCAACTATTTTGCACCCATTTTCGAAGAAAATTCAACTATACAGATCATTGGAAATGAAATCGTTTGTGTTAAAGTGAAAGTATATGCCCGTCATGCTCATGTGAACTGGGATATGGACACTAGGCTTTCAGGTTGTCCCAATATTTTGCATTGGATGCCAAACTTTTGGTCAAGTGATCCAGCGGCTTGCATATGCATCTCGGAATCCAGTAACATGGGTATGTGGAACAGGAGAAAATGGAGGGAATACATATGAGCACTAACATGATAGGCGTTCCATTGGAAGGGTTTGCGGATTTTAGCCGTAAAGTAGCGGCTGAAGGCGCAGTCCTCCTAAAAAACGACAACCAAGTCCTTCCCCTGAGAGACGGGGATCGTGTGTCCATTTTTGGCCGTATACAGATCAACTATTACCGCAGCGGTACGGGTTCCGGCGGAAGTGTCAACGTGCCTTATACGACGAACTTGCTGGACGGATTGCGCAGCAAGAAGAATATCGTCATCAATGAAGATCTCGCTAAGGTTTATGAGCAATGGATCGAAGAGAACCCGTTCGATGACGGCGGCGGCGGTTGGGCAGCAGAGCCTTGGTTCCAGAAAGAGATGCCTCTGACCGACGAACTCGTCGCCGAAGCCAGGAAGCATTCCGACAAAGCGATCATCGTCATCGGCCGTACCGCTGGTGAAGATAAAGATAACGAGATCAAACCGGGCAGCTATCTGCTGACGGATGAAGAACGCGCGATGTTGAAAGCCGTGACGAAGCACTTCGAGCAGACGATCGTCGTGCTGAACGTTTCGAATATCATCGACATGAGCTGGGCGGAGGATAAGGACTACGTCCATCCGATCACAAGCATCATCTATGCTTGGCACGGCGGGATGGAAGGAGGCAATGCGATCGCTGATGTGCTCGTCGGCGAAGTGACTCCGAGCGGCAAGCTGACAGATACCATCGCTTACTCCATCGATGATTATCCATCTACGGCGAACTACGGTGCAGAAACGAAGAACCTGTATCAGGAAGATATCTATGTGGGCTATCGCTACTTCGAGACCTTCTGCCCGGACAAGGTGCAATATGAATTCGGTTACGGGATCTCCTATACGGAATTCAACGTCAATCCGGAAGAAGCGAAGACGGTGAAGAAGGACGGCGAGGATTGGCTGGAGATCGGCGTAACGGTGACGAATATCGGCGATACCTACGCGGGCAAGGAAGTCGTGCAAGTCTACGTCGAAGCGCCGCAGGGCAAGCTGGGCAAACCGGTGAAGGTATTGGCCGGATTTAAGAAGACGAAACTTCTGCAGCCGGGTGAATCCGAGCGCGTCGTCGTCAGCTTCCCGATCGCATCGTTGGCTTCCTATGACGATTCGGGTGCAACCGGACACCGCTCCGCATACGTGCTGGAGGAAGGCACGTACTATATCCACGTGGGCAACAGCGTGAAGAAGACGGAGCAAGTGAAGGTGGACGGCCGCGATGGGTACGTTGTTGATACGCTGCGCGTCGTTGAGCAGCTGGAAGAGGCTTTGGCGCCTGTAGAGAGCTTCGAGCGGATCAAACCGGGGGCACGCAAGCCGGACGGCACCTATGAGCTGACCTATGAGCCGGTACCGACCCGCACGATCTCGCTGGCAGAGCGGATCGAACGCAATCTGCCTGAAACCTACGAATACACAGGCGATAAGGGCTACACCTTGCATGACGTGAAGGCCGGCAAGGTGTCGATGGAGGAGTTCATCGCTCAATTGTCCGATGAGGAACTGGCGATGATCGTCCGCGGAGAAGGAATGAGCAGCCCGCTGGTGACGCCGGGTACAGCTTCCGCCTTCGGCGGCATGAGCGAAAGCCTGCGCAAGTACGGCATTCCTGTCGGATGTACAGCGGACGGTCCTTCGGGCATCCGCATGGACAGCGGCCACAAGGCAACGCAATTGCCGATCGGCACGCTGCTGGCAGCAACTTGGGATCCGGAATTGATCGAGGAGCTGTATGTTCTGGAAGGCCAAGAGCTGGTCCGCAATAACATCGACGTATTGCTTGGTCCGGGTATGAACCTGCGCCGCAGCCCGCTGAACGGCCGGAACTTCGAATATTTCTCGGAAGATCCGCTGATCACCGGAGTATTCGGTGCGGCGTGCACGATCGGTGTTAAGAAGGGCGGTTCCAACGCCACACTGAAACACTTTGCTTGCAACAACCAAGAGAAGTATCGGACGAAGGTCGATGCGGTGGTATCCGAGCGCGCGCTGCGCGAGTTGTACCTGCGCGGCTTCGAGATCGCGGTGAAGGAAGGCGGCGCCAATTCGATCATGACGGCGTACAACCCGATCAACGGCATCTGGTCGGCGTCCAACTACGACCTGAATACAACGATCCTGCGCAAGGAATGGGGCTTCGAAGGCATCGTCATGACCGACTGGTGGGCAACGATGAACGATTCGGTGAACGGCGGTCCAGCAGCCCGCAACAATACGAACTTCATGATCCGCGCGCAGAACGATCTGTACATGGTCGTTCCGAACTACGGTGCAGAAGTCAATGCGAGCGAGGACAAAACTTTGGAATCGCTGGCCAACGGCACGCTGACACGCGGTGAGCTGCAGCGTTCGGCGATGAATATCTGCCGCTTCCTGATGCAAGCGCCGGTATTCTCGCGCAAGCAGGAGCTGGCTCCGGAGCAGATCGTGAAGATCCAAGCGAAGTCTCAGCTTGCAGCAGAAGAAGTTCAGCAGCTGGAAGACTACGCGGAGATCAAGCCGCACGAATCCGGATCTACGATTATCGAAGTGAAGACATCCGGCCTGTACCGACTGATGGCACGGGTGAAGAAGGACGGCATGAACGTCGCCCAGAGTGCGTGCAACGTGACGTTGAACGGTGAATGGGTCGCGACTCCGCAGACGAACGGCACGGACGGCCACTGGACGAGACAACGCCTCGTGAAGGCAGAACTCGAAGCCGGTTTCTATGAGATGAAACTGGATCATGTCAAGCCAGGGCTGGAGATCGATTGGATCGGTTTTGAACGTTTGGAAGACTAAGGGCAGGAGAAGCGAATCTGGTGCGTGATCATGCACTGGGTTCGCTTTTTTCTTAAATATTATAAGTTTCTGAAGAGGTGATGAGGATGGGGAGCCGCAGATGGTTGACACCTGAGATCAAGGCAAAGGCAAGATCCCTGGTATCTCAGATGACATTGGAGGAGAAAGTCGGCCAGATGAGCCAGTTCGATTGGGGGTTCCATGCGATTAATCCCGACGCCGGCGGCGAGATCAATGAGCTGATGAAGCATATGGTGGAGCGTGGTCTGATCGGCTCGCTGTTCAATATTTCCGGCGTGGAGGAAGCGAACGAGCTGCAGAAGAAGATCCTGAAGAACTCCCGTCTGGGCATCCCGATGATCATCGGCAGGGATGTCATCCACGGCTATCGGACGGTGTTTCCGATTCCCCTTGCGATGTCTTCTTCCTGGAATCCCGCGGTGATCGAACAAGCGGCGGCGGCTGCATCTGGAGAGGCGGCGGCCGATGGGATCCACTGGGTGTTCGCGCCGATGATCGATATTACCCGTGATCCCCGCTGGGGCCGGATCGCCGAGAGCCCGGGGGAAGACCCGTATCTCGGCGGCAGGATCGCCGAAGCGTGGGTGCGCGGCGCGGAGCTTAAGGAATGGTCCGCTGAGAAGCTGTCTGTGGCGAGCTGCCCTAAGCATTATGCGGGATATGGTTTTGCTGAAGCGGGCAGAGATTACAACACCGTGGATGTCTCCGACCGGGTGCTGCGGGAAGTGATCCTGCCGCCGTTCCGCATGGCCGTTGAGGCAGGCGCTCTCAGCATCATGGCTTCCTTCAACGAACTGGACGGTATCCCGGCATGTGCCAACCGGTATCTGCTCACGACGATTCTTAGGGAAGAATGGGGCTTCGAAGGCATCGTCGTCAGCGACTACAATGCGCTGCTTGAACTGATCGTCCATGGCGTCGCTAAGGATCCGAAGGAAGCGGCGGAGCTCGCGATCAAAGCCGGCACGGATATGGATATGCACTCTGGATTTTATTTCCGCTACTTGCCGGAGCTTGTGGAAGAGGGCAGAGTGGACATCCAGCTGATCGATCAGGCAGTGGAGCGCATCCTGGCGGTGAAGATCAAGCTGGGATTGTTCGATAAGCCGTTTATCGAGCCATCATTAAAATCCAGCGTGATCCTGAGTGAGGAACATATCTCGCTGGCTCGGCAGGCAGCGAGGGAATCCATCGTCCTGCTTCATAATGATAATCATACGCTGCCGCTCTCCAAGGAAATTCAGAAACTGGCGCTGATCGGCCCGATGATGAAAAACCGCCGCGACCAACTCGGCTGCTGGGCGCTTGACGGCAGGGAAGAGGACGTCGTCTCCTTGTATGAAGGGATCACGGCGAAGCTCTCCGGATCAGAAACTGAGATTCTGTACGCCGAGGGCTGCGGCATCGAAGACGGCACGCAGGAGCAGCTGGAACAGGCGCTCGCAGTGATCAAGCAGGCGGATGCGGCGGTGATCGCTGTCGGCGAAGCCTTGGAGATGAGCGGCGAGGGCAATTCGCGTGCGGAGCTGGATCTGCCCGGCAAGCAGCGGCAGCTGGTAGAGGCCGCATCACAGCTGGGTAAACCCCTCATCGTCGTCTTGATGACCGGGAGGCCGCTTGTGATCGGCTGGCTGGAGGAACATGCGGATGCGATCGTGCAGGCTTGGCACTTAGGCGTGCAGAGCGGCCATGCGCTTGCCGATGTGCTGTTCGGCGATGTCAATCCGAGCGGCAGGCTGCCGGTGACCTTCCCGCGCTCCGAAGGACAGATCCCGATCTATTATTACCGCAAGAATACCGGTCGTCCGCCGGGCGGCATGTATACTTCGCGATATATCGATATGCCGGCGGCGCCTCTCTATCCCTTCGGATTCGGGCTGAGCTATACGGAGTTTACCTATCAGAACTTACGGCTGGACAAGACGCGGATCAGCGGATCGGAAACCCTCACGGTTACGGTGGACGTGACGAATGCCGGCGAACGGGCAGGGGAAGAGGTCGTGCAGCTCTATATCCGCGATCTTACCGCCAGCGTGACGCAGCCGTTGAAGCGGCTGAAGGGATTTGCCAAAGTTAAGCTGGAGGCGGGCGAGACGAAGGAAGTGAGCTTCCCGATCACAGCGGAAGATCTGGCGATCATCGGCAGAAGCGGTGAGTGGGCAGCTGAGCCCGGCGAGTTCCTGGTCATAGCGGGACCGAACGCGGAAGAGGGATTGGAAGCGAAGTTTGAATATGTGGAATAATGCTGTAGTGAGTATGTGGAATAATGCTGTAGTGAGTATGTGGAATCATGCTGTAGTGAGTATGTGGAATCATGCTGTAGTGAGTATGTGGAATCATGCTGTAGTGAGTATGAGCGAAGAATATGCGGTTAATTGGAGACAGAGATCATGAACTACCACCCAGTGATCAGCGGCAGATTCATTAAACGTCTCAACCGTTTCGTCGCAGAGGTTGAGATCGACGGCAAACCGGAGCTTGTGCACGTGAAGAACACGGGCCGACTTAAGGAGCTGCTCACAGCCGGTGCTCGTGTCTATCTCGAAGCGTCCGCAAACCGCGGCCGCAAGTATGCCTGTTCCTTGATCGCTGTTGAGAAGGATGGGGCGCTGGTGAACATCGATTCGCAGGTTCCGAATGCCGTCGTCTATGATGCCATCCTGAAGGGGAAAATCGCGGAGCTTGGGAATGTCGATGAGCTGAAGCGGGAAGTGAAGTACGGAAAATCGCGTTTTGATCTTATGTATATTAAGGACGAGCGCCGCGGCTTCATCGAAGTGAAAGGCGTAACTCTGGCGAAGGACGGCGTTGCGATGTTTCCCGATGCACCTACGACGCGGGGGACGAAGCATGTGTTGGAATTGGTGCAAGCCGTTAAGGAAGGGTATGAGGGGGTCATCCTCTTCTTGGTTCAGATGCAGGGATGTCATACATTTACGCCGCACGCGGCAATGGATGCTCCCTTCGCCGAGGCCTTAGCCTTAGCAGCCCGTTCAGGCGTGCAGCTGCTCGCTTATGATGCGGAAGTGACCGCTGACAGCATCTCGATTGGCAAACCGATCCCGGTGAAACTGTAATGCTAAGAGGAATGCACAGAAATGCATAGAATGCATAGAAGCATCGGTGAGCGGCGGGCAGCCGAGTGCGCATGAGTCAGGTGCATGCGAGTCTAGTGATACGAGTCAGTGTGACGGCAGGTGAGACATTGAGTGAGACGATAGAAAATGTCGGTTCAGCATGCTCGGAAGCGAGATGTTGAGTGAGACGATAATAAATGTCGGCTCAGCATGCTCGGAAGCGAGATGTTGAGTGAGACGACAGATAATGTTGACTCAGTGTGCACGGGAGAAGAGACGTTGAGTGAAACGATAGAAAATGTCGGCTCAACATGCTCGGAAGCGAGATGTTGAGTGAGACGACAGATAATGTTGACTCAGTGTGCACGGGAGAAGAGACGTTGAGTGAGACGATAGAAATTGTCGGCTCAACATGCTTAGAAGCGAGCCGTTGAGTGAGACGACAGAAAATGTCGGCTCAGCATGCTCGGAAGCGGAGACAGGGCGTGAAACGACAGATTTTGTTGACTCAGCATGCTAGAAGTGGAAACGGGTGCGTTTGATGTTGTGCGGGTCCGGTACGGTGCGTGCAGTAACGGAACTATGGTGCGCTATTGTGCGAAAAAACATATTAAATACAAGTTAACGGAACTACAGTACCTTATTCGTCCCTTTTCAACATGAGAACCATAGAAAAAGGGGGAATAACGGATTGTAGTTCCGTTACTTTTGTAAAACCGCCTAAAATGAAGAAATAACGTACCCACGTTCCGTTAGGCGTCCCGGTTTAGGCGTCTCGTTTTAGGCGTCCCGTTAGGCGCTCCGAACATTGAGAACCCCAGATCATGAGCTAGATCCGCATATGAGCCGTCCTGAACGCGGGTAAACAATGCGGCATCCATAACCCAGCGACCCATCACCATTACCTGGGGTTACTCGATCAGCGTATACTCCTCGCTGGTCATCTCCAGCTTGCCCTTAAGGCCTTCAGATGGGTATACTTTCTTGTCTTCGGTGACGAAGATCGCTTCGACCTCATCCAGCGTTGCAACGAACTCCAAACCTTGCTCCAAACCAAGGGCAAATACCGCCGTCGACAGCGCGTCGGCATCCATCGAGCGATCGGTGACGATGGTGACGCTGAGGAGTTCATTGTCCACGGGGTAACCGGTCTGCGTATCGAAGATATGGTGATAGCGCACGCCGTCTTGGATGAAATAGCGCTCATAGACGCCGGAACTGACCACCGTCTTATCTTCTACACGGATCGTGGCGACGGTTGTGCCCCGCGTCTCGTCCGGATCTTGCACGCCGATCGTCCATAGACTGCCGTTCGGTTTGATCCCCTTGGCGAGAATGTTCCCCCCGAGGTCGATGATCGCACTTTCGAAACCTGCTTCGGACAAGTAAGCAGAGATGCGGTCGGCGGCATATCCCTTAGCGATTCCGCCCAGGTCGAGGGACATGCCTTGCTGCTTCAAGTAGATCGTGCCGGCCTCCTCATCGATTTCCATCTCACGGTAATCGACCAAAGCCATCGCCTCCTGCAGCTCCGCCTCACTTGGAATTTTCGGTGAATCCCCGCCGATGCCCCATAGGTCGACCAGCGGGCCGATCGTCGGATCGAAACGCCCTGAAGATAATTCAGCAAACGCGGCCGCGGTCTTCACGACCTCCAAGGTTTCCGGCGATACCTGCACGGGCTCCTTGCCGGACATCGCATTGACCTTTGCGATCTCACTCGATGCCAGATTGCGGTTCATCTTCGCATCGATGTCTTCCAGGATGTCTTCGATCGCTGCGAAGTGCTGGTCTCCTGCCTTCTCGTCGTAGATGCGAACTGTCACAATAGTGTCAAATATAAAATAGGTTTGCGATTGAATCTGATTGGCCGGACTGGTACCATCATCTGAACAGCCCAGCAGCAGAGCGAATCCGAGCAGGCAGATCATGATTTTCATCGCTGGTTTGCTCGCTATAAAATCCTTCATTTTCTTAGTCAGCATGGTGATCTCTCCTCGTTATCTCGTCTATAGTGTGATCGTAACAAAAATCACTTTATACAAATGTGATATTTTTCACATACTCTAAGTGTGACAAATGTTAATATGACAAATATCAATATGAGAAAAATTACACTTAAAGTCAAGTAAGAAACAGGGAGAGGAGAGGAACAGCACATGAAGCGCGGCGATATATGGTTAATCGCAATCGTATTGATCACTTTAGGCATCACCTCTTGGATGATGTTTCAGCAGCGAGCCGCGTCGGATTCCTATGACGGTGTCAAATATGCCAGAATCACCGTCGATAGAAATCATTATCGCACGGTTCGTTTAGATGAGGAACAGACGATCGAGATCCGAACGAATCACGGTTATAATCTGCTGCAAGTCAAAGACGGGGGAGTGAGGATGATCGAGGGGGACTGCCGCGATGACCTCTGCGTGCTGATGGGGTTCAAAGACCGCATCGGAGATACCATCGTCTGTCTGCCCAACCGCGTCCTTGTAGAGATCATCGGTGAGCATGGAGAGGAGGCGGATGTTGATGCTGTCGTATCCTGAACCGCAGGATCGGGTGTCCGACCGCTATCAAGCGGGCATAGGCAGCCGCGGGTATTATGATCTGCGAAGAGTCGTCATCATCGCCATCTTCGCAGCGATCACCATTGTATTGGGCCTGATCGAAGCGATGATCCCGCTCCAGCTGGCCGTTCCCGGCGCGAAGCTGGGTCTTGGCAACATCATGGTGCTGACGTGTTTGTACTTTCTGCGGGCACGTGATGCATTGACTCTCATCGCGCTGAAGACGGTATTAACGGCGCTGATCCTGGGTACGTTCTCGAGCTTCTTGTTCAGCATCGCCGGCTCCCTGCTCAGCTTCCTGTTCATGTACGGATTGCTGCGGATTGGCAGCGGCCGCTTCAGCATGATCGGCATCAGCCTGGTCGGCGGAGTCACCCATAATATCGGACAGCTGGGAGCTGCTACGATCGTCTTAGGGACGGCGAAGATTTTCTACTATCTGCCGTTCCTGATGGCCGCAGGCATCGTGACGGGCATCTTCGTGGGCTTGGCCGCCCGCTATCTCATCCAGCGGCTGGAGCGCATCCCGGCTTTTGAGGAGTTGAGGTATTCATGATTGAACTGCAGAGCGTCGTATTCCGGCATGCCCGCGCTTCAGCGGCTGTGCTGTCGGACGTCACACTCACGATCCCAGAGGGACAATGGGTCAGCATCGTCGGCCCGAATGGCAGCGGGAAGTCCACGCTCCTCAAGGTGATCGGCGGACTGCTCCGACCAAGAGCAGGACAGGTGATCATCAACAAGGTGCCGCTCAGCAATGAGACCTTGCATCTTGTTCGCCAGCAGATCGGCTTCGTCTTCCAAAATCCGGAGAACCAGTTTGTCGGTCAGACAGTGCAGGATGATATCGTGTTCGGGCTTGAGAACCAATGCTTGGACCGGGCAGTGATGGAGGAGAGACTCAGCCGTTACAGCGAACACCTCGGCATCACCGAACTGCTGCCGCGCTATCCCGGTACCTTATCCGGCGGGCAGATGCAGCGTGCTGCGCTGGCGGCAGTCTTAGCGATGGAGCCGCAGATCCTGCTCTTCGATGAAGCGACATCGATGTTGGACGAACAAGGGCGGCAGGAGATCCTGGGGATCATGCGGCAGCTGCAGGCGTCCGGCCGCTATACGATCGTCTCCGTGACCCACGATTGCGAGGAGATGCTGGCTTCCAACCGCGTCATCGGCTTGTGCGGCGGGCAGATCATCGCGGACGGCCTGCCGAAGCAGGTGCTGGCCGATGATGCACTGCTTCGCAAGCTGCGGATTACACCGCCTTATGCAGCCAGGTTCGCGCGTGCATTGCAGCGCTGCGGCGTTCCGGTTGGTGATGCATGGAGCGAGAAGGAGTTGATGGATGAGCTATGGACATTCGATTCGAACATGTGACCTATCGCTATGCGGATGACCAACCGGAGGTGCCTCCGGCTCTTCGGGATCTGAACCTGGAGCTGGGCGCGGGCCGCTTCATCACGGTCTTCGGACCGCCGGGGTCGGGCAAGTCGACAATGTTGCAGCTTTGCAACGGCATCTATCAGCCGAGCGAAGGCGAGGTTTATATCCTGGATTACCGGATTCGCTCCGGGGAGAAGCTAAAGCTAGCAAATGAACTTAGACGACGAGTAGGACTTGTCTTCCAGTTTCCAGAGCGCCAGCTCTTCGAGATGACGGTGCTCGATGATCTTTGTTACGGACCGGTGAACTTCGGCATCCCCAGGGAGAAGGCGGAGCAGACCGCGCGCAGGGTCTGTCAACTGCTGGGATTGGATGAAGCAGTCCTCACGGCGAACCCCTTCCACCTAAGCGGCGGTCAGATGCGGAAAGCTGCAATCGCTGCGGTGCTGGCTGCAGAGCCCGACATCCTCGTCCTCGATGAGCCGACGGCGTCGCTTGATCCCATCAGCCGCGATGAACTCCTGCAGATCTTCCGCCGGCTGTGCGACGAAGAAGGGAAGACGATCATCCTGGTAACCCATCGCCTCGATGAAGTCTTGCCCTATGCGGATGAGTATGTGCTGCTCCAGCAAGGGAAGCGGGTGTTTCACGGCAGCGCCGCTGAACTCATCACAGGCAGTGCTGAGCTCGAAGCACGCGGCTTCCCCATGCCGTCGACGGTGCGGATGATTCGCCGCATCTTTGAGCACTACCGGCTGCCCGCTGAGAACATCACCCGCGACGCCTTGACTCCGGAAGGGCTTGCGGTCTGCATTCACGATATTCTGGCGAGGAGGGTGGAAGCATGCGCCGTTCCATCAAGTTAGGCCGATATATCGCCGCCGACTCCGCGATTCATCGGCTCGATCCGCGGGCGAAGATCATCGCCATGATCCTGTATTTTGCCATGATCTTGACGATTCATTCACTCATCGGACTGGCGGTGCTCGCAGCGGGTTCCCTGTTCATCATCAGCATGACGCGCATCCCATTCAAAGCGTACCTGCGCTCGCTGCGGCCGCTTCGGTATTTGATCGCCTTTATCTTCCTCTTCCCGGTGCTGTTCGATGAACATGATCTGGCAGCGAATCTCGTCCAAGGAACGGTCGCTGCGGGACGCATGACCTTGTTCATCCTATTCAGTGCCGTCCTGACCTTCACGACGCCGACGGCGCGCCTTACTCAAGGTTTGGAGCGGCTGCTGCAGCCCTTCCGCTTCCTGGGCGTGTCGCCGGAGAAATGGTCGATGATGATCAATCTCTCCCTGCGATTCATCCCGACGATCATCGATGAGGCGAAGATCATCTTGAAGGCACAGGCTTCGCGGGGCGCTGACTTTGCTGAGCGCTCGTGGAAGGACAAGGCGAAGGTGCTGATCACGCTGCTCGTGCCGGTGACGGCAGGGACGTTCCGGCGGGCGCAGGAGCTCACGGATTCGATGGAGGCGCGCGGTTTTGTGCCGGGCATGCCCCGCACAAGTTACCATCAGCTCACCTGGAGCAGGATGGATTCGGGATTTGTACTCTGTTTTGCAGTCGTCTTCATGCTGGCGCTCGCCTGGCGAGTGCTGATGTGATGATGGATATATCATAAAGATAGAAAAAATGGAGAGGGATGAACACCATGAAAGCTATGCTGCAACAACACCACAATCACATGTTCCTGCCGTTTAACGGCAGGAGAATCTGGCAAGGGTTCTGGCAGCTTGCCGATCCGAAGATCTGGATCGCATCGACGGTGCCGATGCTGGTGGCTGTTGCTCTTGCCTATGCGAAGACAGGTTCCTTGGACTGGGGATGGATGGCGATTGCCTTCGTCGGCGTCTACCTGATCGAGATCGGCAAGAATGCGGTCAATGAGTTTTTTGATTTCCTGTCGGGGACCGACCGCTACGTCGAAGGCGACCAGCGCACGCCATTCAGCGGCGGGAAGAAGACGATCATCCAAGGGAAGCTGTCCCTGTTCGAGACGGGCGTCATCGCCGTTGCTACGCTGTTTGCGGCTTTTCTCATCGGGGTCTATATCGCGCTTTATTGCGAACCAAGGATCTTCTGGATCGGCATGGCCGGGGGCATCATCGCCATCGCCTATACGTTCCCGCCGTTTAAGCTGTGCTACAGAGGGTTAGGCGAGATCTTCATCGGCATCGCCTTCGGACCGCTGATCGTCTCCGGCATGTATCTGATGCTGACCCATACCTGGTCATGGGAGATCGCACTCATCGGTTTACCCGTAGCTTTTCTGATCATGAATGTCATCTGGATCAACCAATATCCTGACTATCAAGCGGACCTCAAAGCGGGTAAACGCAACTGGGTCGTGCGACTTGGGCCGGAACGGGGCGTGAAGGTCTATGCATGGTTTTACGCAGCGGCCTATGCGTCGGCGGTGATCTTGGCTGTGGTCAGCCGCAATCCGCTCTGGCTGCTTGTACTGGCGACGATTCCTTGGGCAGTGCAGACGGTGCGCATCGCTCGCAGGCACGCACGCAACATCCCGCAGCTGACAGCGGCGAATGCGAAGACCGTGCAGATCTACCAAGTGGTTGGACTGGCGATGATCATCGCTTCGCTGTTCCAAATCTAAGATCGATCGGACGGGACAAACGTTTTCATGGAGAGGCGGCAAAAATAACGTGAAAGAACTTTTCGATAAATGTGATAAACGTCACAGAACATACCGCCATTCCATGTTAGATTTTTCACATAGAATGTGAAATAATTCACACTATCAAGATTTTAGTAGGAGGCTATCAAACATGGGGAAGAAACTATCTGTACTACTCTTAGCACTGATGTTGGTAGTTGGGGTCTTAGCCGGCTGCGGCGGCAACAACGCGAACAACGCTGACAACGCCAATGCGGCCAATGAGGCAGCGAACACGCCGGCGGCAGAAACAGAGAATGAAGGTTCTAACGAAGCAGCAAATGCAGGTCAATGGGAAGACGGCGTGTATTACGCTGAAGGCGAGTTCAGAGAGGACAACGCTTGGAAAGAGGTTGTAGCTCTGACCGTTGAAGGCGGCAAGATCACCTCTGTGAACTGGAACGCGCTGAACAAGGAAGGCGGTCTGGACAAGAAAGAAGCCGCAAGACAAGGCAAATACGGCATGATCAAAGCTGGTGCAATCGCAGAATGGCATGAGCAAGCGGAGAAAGCTGAGCAATTCCTGATCGAAACACAAGACCTGGATGCCTTCGCTCTGAATGAAGACGGCAAGACCGATGCGGTATCCGGTGTAACGATCAACCTGAAGGGCTTCGTAGACGTGGTCAAAAAAGCCCTCGCAGCTGGTCCGGTAGAACCAGGTCCGTATAAGGACGGCACTTATTACGCAGAAGAACCGGATTTCGGCAGCAGCGGCTGGAAGTACACCGCTACGATCACCGTTATGGCCGGCAACATCGTCGCAGCTGACTGGAACGGTATCCACAAAGACGGCGGCGATGACAAGGATACGGTATCCAAGAACGGCGAATACGGCATGGTCGAAAAGGGCGGTGCGCAAGCAGAATGGCACGAGCAAGCGTATCTTGCTGAGCAGTACCTCATCGAAACACAAGACCCAACAGCCATCACCTACACGACGGAACAAGGACATACGGACGCCATCTCCGGCGTAACGATCCACGTCGTAGAGTTCTTCACACTGGCTGAAGAAGCGCTGGCAAACGCAAAATAATCCTGAATAGTGATCTCATCATAAGCATCAATGATTACACGGGATCACGCTAAGAGTGCATCTTACGTGATCCCCAACTTATTTCCACCGCTGGGTCATACAGCTGTATGACTGGATTAGAACAGCGAGCAGCATGATCAGCTAACAACAATAGGGGGAATCGGCATGAAACAAATCGTAGTCCTTGGGGGCGGGTACGGAGGCGTCATCGCAGCCAAGAAACTCGCCAAAAAACTCAAGAAACAACCGGATATTCGAATCACGCTTATCGATCGCAATCCTTACCATACCCTGTTGACAGAGATCCATGAAGTCGCTGCAAACCGGGTTAGAGAGGATTCCGTTAAGATCGATCTGAAGAAGATCTTCGCAGGATTCAAGAATGTCGACGTCGTACTTGACAACATCACAAACATCGACTTCAAGAAGCGCCAATTGATCGGGGAATCGAAGACTTACCGCTATGACTATCTTGTCATCGGTACGGGCAGCAAACCGACCTTCTTCGGTACGCCCGGTGCGGAGGAACATGCCTTTACGCTTTGGTCCTTCGAAGATGCCGTACGGCTGCGCGAACACATCCCGGAGATGTTCAGACGCGCGATCAAGGAGAGAAATCCAGAGGTTCGCAAGCAGCTGCTTACCTTCGTCGTCGTCGGCGCAGGGTTCACCGGCGTGGAGATGATCGGCGAGCTGGCCGAATGGGTGGAAGATCTATGTGAAGAATACGGAGTTGAACGTTCTGAGGTTGAACTCTATGTGGCGGATATGCAGCCTAAGATTCTGCCGATTCTTCCTGATCGCTTGATCCAGAAGTCAGAGAAGAGATTGAAGAAGCTGGGCGTAAACATCCTAACCGGTTCGAAGATCTCGGAGGTAACAGAGCATTCGGTTACCGTCGGTGATCGCGAGATTCCGTCGAGTACGGTGATCTGGACGGCGGGTGTCGAAGGGTCCGAGCTGCTTGACAACCTCGATGTTCAGCAGCAGGGACGCAAGCGGATCGTCACGAATGATAAATTGGAATCCGTGGATCATAAGAATGTCTATGTCGTCGGCGATAACATCTTCTATATCCCGGAAGGCGCAAGCGCTCCGGTGCCGCAGATGGTTGAGAATGCAGAGCAATCGGCACCGCTTGTTGCACACAACATCGTCGCAGATATCCGCAATCAGCCGAAGAAGTCCTACAAACCGAGCTTCCATGGCATGATGGTGTCGATCGGCAGCCGGTATGGTGTAGCGAATGTCGGCACGGAGAAGAAGAAGTTCATGTGCTCCGGCTTCCTGGCAATGTTCATCAAGCACTTCATCAATATGTTCTATCTGTTCCAGGTTGCCGGCTTCAACAAAGTCTACAGCTACATGCTTCACCAGTTCTTCCATGTGGAGAATAACCGCAGCTTCGTCGGCGGCCACTTTGCGAAGCGCTCGCCGAACTTCTGGCTGCTGCCGCTGCGCATCTACGTCGGTGTACTGTGGTTCATGCAAGGTTGGGACAAACTTGCTAAGGTCTTCGAAGGCGAGATCTTCTTGATTCCGGCCAAGGCAGTTGACGGTACAAGCGCAGCATCCGATGCAACTTCGGCAGCATCTGCAGCGGCAGAAACAGCGGTTGAAGCATTGCCGGTACCAGGATTTGTTGAGAATATGGTCAATTGGTCGATGGACCTCATGTTCTATAAGGCAGACGGCAGCTTTACTGCTATGGCATATGTGTTCCAGACAGGAATGGTGTTCGCAGAACTGATCTTCGGCGCCTTCCTGGTCATCGGATTGTTCACAGCACTTTCTTCTGTTGCAACGGTTCTGATGGGCCTTATGATCTGGGCTTCCGGTATGGCCCCAACGGAGATGCTTTGGTATATCATGGGCGGCATCGCCTTGATCGGCGGTTCCGGAAGCACCTTCGGCCTTGACTACTATGTCATTCCGCGGCTGAAGAAAGTTTGGAAGAAGATACCTTTCGTTAAGCGTTGGTATCTGTACGCGGACTAATCATCTGCATCATTAGTGAAAGCATCAGGATCCGATATTCCATATGGTTTCGGCTCCTGATGTTTTCCATATTAATCGGACGTTTAATCAGGAAGACTACTATCAAGCTGTTGAACCAATCCGTGAACATGGAGGGAAGCCCAATGGACGATCGTCGTTTGATCCAAGATATGCAGCAGCTGCTGAACCAACAGCTGTCCCATGAGGCGGAGATCCAGCTGGATCAACGATGCGATGCACTGGAACAGATGGCCGCTATGCTTCATCCTTATCCGATTCCTTATGTCCGCAAAGTGGTCATCCTCGGCTGCTATTATCTGCTCCATCATGCCATCCTGCGGCATCGAGAATTGCAAGATTGCGAAGCCGATCATCCGGATGAGTCCTTGGCGAAGACGATTCTGGACGGGGATTATATGCTAGGCGTGTATTTTCAGATGGCCAATCTGATGGATGAGAACCGGTTGATCGCTCATCTGACGAGCGCCTACAAGAGAATTCAGATCAAGCTTATACACGGGACATCGATTGAAGACGCGCTTGCGCTGCTTCCACAAGAGATCATCGACTTCTTGGAAGGGGAATCTTCCAAGTCCGGCGGTGATACCGATGAAGCTGCATGAAAGGTTAGACATCCCCTTATCAGTCATTGATGAAGCGATGGCTGATGTCATCTTAAGTGATCCCGATCTTCCTTCTTCATCGATCATCCGCGACAGCGTGCTGCGTCTGATCGCCTCCGGCGGCAAGCGGCTGAGGCCAATGCTTGTGATCATCGGCGGACGGTTCGGCCGCAAGACGAAAGAGAGTAAGTTGCTGCGTACCGCTGTATTGATGGAGTACCTCCATATGGCCTCCCTCGTGCATGATGATATTATCGACGGTGCTCGTATGCGCCGCGGTGAAATCGCCCTGCACCGCAGAACGGGTGTCTATACGGCGGCTTTGATCGCGGATTATATGATCGCCCGCGCTCTGGAATGGACTCAGACGGCCTATGATGAAGACTCCGAGGATGAGCAGAGGTTATCCCATGAACTGGCCGCCCTGGCTTCCCAGCTGTGCCTCGGTGAATACCGCCAGATGCGGTGTGCCTTCGACTTCGACATCACGCTGCGTCTCTATGTGGCAAAGACGAGACAGAAGACGGCTATGCTGATGGCCTCTTGTCTGAAGGCAGGAGCGGAAGCGGCTCAGGCGGATGAACGCACCGCTGAGCTGCTGTATCGCATCGGCGATGCCCTTGGGATGGCCTTTCAGATTCAAGACGATATCCTGGACTTCGTGCAATCGGATGAGGCACTGGGTAAGCCGGCCGGCGCTGACTTGCGCAACGGCAATATCACGCTGCCGGTGCTCTTGGCATTGCAGGATCCTGAGCTCGGGGATGCGATTCGCAGGCTGCATCCGCAGTCGCTGCAGAAGGAATTCGATGAAGTCATCAGCGCCATCGCAGCCAGCCCAGCGATCGAGAAGGCAATGCGGATTCGCGATCGCTATACGGAATATGCGGAGAGGTTGCTCCGCAAGCTGCATCATTTCCCGGCGCATGAGGATCTGACCGTGATGTTGCACGCTTTGTCGAATCGTTCAGCGTAGGTCCGGGGCTGGCGCATGAGCTGGGCTGGGTTTCAGCACATCTTAACGGAACGACGATACGCTATTTTCCCCAACATTGCGTTTTTCGAGATCTAACGGAACGATGGTGCGTTATTTGCTGTTTATTGGGGGTTATCCCCTCTGAAATCAGCAAATAGCGTACTGACGTTCCGTTAGATTTTTTTGCTCCTTTTTTCGTCAAAATAAGGGATTTCAGTTCCGTTAGAGCGGGAAGCAAGCGGCGCAGTTTACTCAAGTTCACGCGAATGCAGGCGCAAGGAGATCATCGGGCAATGAGAACATACGGCTTGCGGCCAATCACCATATGACGCTTAGAGAATATGGTGTTAAGAGGCCCAAAGTGTTCTAGAGGTGCATGGGAGAGGAGTCGGAACCATCATGAAGATCTTGATCACCTACTATATCCCGAGCGGCGGGGTGGAGACATTGAATCGTCAGCGGTATGCTGCCTTGTCGGCGCATGGGGTGGAGTGTCATTTTCTCTATCAGTGGCCCAGCGAGGATGGCGGAACGCCGCCCGGCGGGATGATCCGCTATATCACCGACGAGGATGAGCAGCTGCGGCAGCTGCTTGCGGCCCATGCCTATGATGCGGTCATCGTGAATGCGAATTATCTGATGCTCGAACGCATCCGCCGCTGCGGATTCCAGGGACCGTTGGTCTTCGAATGTCAGGGGTTGGGAACGATCGAACAGACGATGGGAACGCTGCTGGAGGCGCTGCCCTTCATCCATTCCTGCTGCAATGCCGTGCTTTATCCGCGGACTCGGCATATGCAGCAACTGTTCCAAGACCTGTATCCGAACCTGCCACATTATTCCTTTCATAATTGTCTGAATACGAAGGAATTTACTTACCGCTCCCTGCCGCGGCTCAGCGAGCCGGTGATCGCCTGGGTCGGCCGGATCGAGAAGAACAAGAATTGGTCCGCATTTCTCCGCATGGCGCAAGTTTGGTTAAAGCAGCATCCCGCCGTGAAGATCTGGATGTTCGAGCATGCGCAGTTATATGAAGAAGACGAACGCGCGCGATTTGAAAAGGCTGTCGCTGCATATCCCTTCAACACCGGCCGCTTCGTGCGGCTGACGAATGTCCCGCATGCGGAGATGGCAAGCAGGTTCTCCTTGATCGGTGATTCCGGCGGCTTCCTCTGCTCGACGTCGCTCAATGAAGGATTCGGCTATGCCCTGCTGGAAGCGATGAGCTGCCGCTGCCCTGTGCTGGCCAGCGATTCCGACGGTCCCGCGAGTTTCATCATCCATGACCATACCGGCAAGCTGTATCCGGGACATGACGAGCAGGCCGGCATCCGCGAAGGGCTTAAATACTTGCGCAAACCGAACAAACGGCAGAAGATCCGTCTGCAGGGTCAACGGTATGTGGAGAAGCATTTTTCTCCGGAGGTATATGCGAGGCACTTCAAGCAAATGCTGCGGCAGCTTGGGGCTGCGAAGCAGTTCTAATGCCCGATCCGCCGCAGAAACTCGAGCATCGGCTCCCGCCAGCGGGACTTCGTCACTTCCGTCTCCTGGAGGATGACCGGCAGATGCTTCTTCGTACCCATGGCGCTGTGCACGCGGTAGCGGATCAAGGACTCGGGCACATAATGGAAGTCGATGCCCGATACGATGATGCGAAACCATAGATCATAATCATGGGTGTAAGGCAGCCCCTCATCGAACAGCCCGATCTTCTCGAGCAGGCTTTTGTGCATGACGACGGTGCAGCCGTTGACGGGATTGCCCTTGAGGAAGGTTCGGCAGAATTCAGGGTAGGAAGCAAACTTAAGCCCGGCACAGGCCTGCGTGACATTCCCATGTTCATCGATGAGATCATAGTCGCTGTACGAGATGCGTGCATGACGCGGGATCATATAGGCGAGCTGCCGGGCGATTTTCCATGGATAAAAATAATCATCCGAACTCAGCCAAGCGATATAATCCCCCGTTGCCCTGCGAATGCCCGCATTGAGCGCACTCGCCGTTCCGCCGTTCTCCTTATGATAGACGCGGACCTGAGGATGATGGAGATACGGTGTTAACAACTCTCCGTACTGCGGTGAACCGTCGTTGACGATGATCACTTCGATATTTGGATAGGTCTGCTGCAGCGCACTGTCCACAGCATGCTGCACATAGGGATCCGCATAGAAGGGAATGACGATCGACACCTTAGGAATCATCAGCAACTTCCTCTCTGACAGGCTTGTTTTTGGTTTTTCCGGTCTCCTTAAGGCGGCTGCGTGCATCGTTTAAGATGTCCCGGATCGAACGATCGAAGGGAATCCTCGGACTCCAGCCGAGATCCACAAGCGGCTTTAGATCCAGCGGCTGCGGGTCGTCATCCCGCGGCGGGGACTGCAGATCGATATAGGGGAAATCCCGCCCCGCCGCTCGCCGGAAGCTGTCCAGCACTTCGCCGAGGGAGCGGGTCTCTGGTGAACCGATGGGGTACAAGCCGCCGGGAGTGCCGTGGAGCAGGAGTTTCTCATAGGCTTGAACTGCATCGCGTACGTCGAGGAAGTTGCGCTTCTCCGTTAAGGAAGAGAAGCGGAAAGGGGCGTCGCAAATCCCTTGTTCCCAGCGCGCGACATAATCCGCCAGAAGACCGCATATGCCGGCGGAAGCGCCGGGACCGATCAAATTGCTGGGTTCGGCGACGATGACGGGCAATCCGTAGAGATGGGACCAGGAGCGGGAGATCAGCGCTTGCACGGTCTTGCTGAGGGCGTAGGGATGATTTGGCTGCGGCGGATCTTCGCCGGGAGGGAAACTGTGGCTCGAGCCGGCAACCAAGATCCTCGGCTTCATCGGAGCTAACTCGAGCACCGCCGTCAGGAGGTGCAGCGTCCCGCGGATATTGCTCTCGAGACAGCTGAGCGGATCCTCCCATGACCTGGCTACATCATTTACACCGGCGAGATGCAGGATATAGTCGGGCTGAAGTTTCAGCACGATCTCCCTGAGCCGTTTTAGATCCAAGAGATCGCAGATGTGTCTCTGGTCAGCTTCAAGCGGCGCAGTCTGTTTGCTGCGAAGCAGCGCTGCAACACGCATGCCGCTCCGCCGGAAATGAGCACAGGCATGCCTTCCCGTGAAGCCGCCTGCTCCCGTGATGAGGATGAGCGGGTTCATGACGAACCCATCCATTCGCGCAGTTCGCTCAGCATTTTCGGGTAATCCGGCACTTCCGCCCTGTAGTCCGTGCGCGTGCATGCCAGCGTTCGGTCCAAGATCGGCATATCCGCAGGGATCAGCCGAACATCGCGTTTATCGAACTGCTCAGCGATGAGCCCGAGCAGGTCGTGTTTGCTGATGCATGACGGTGCAGTGAGATGGTACAGCCCGCTGACCCCGCGGTGCAGCATGTCATCGATGGATTTGGCCAGCTGCAGCGTGGTGACCCCGTTCCACAGCACTCGCGTGTAGCCGTGCACGATGCCGTGCTGCTTCATGAACCAGCCGAATAAGCCGATCCCTTGGCTTCTAATCTCCGGTCCGATGATCGACGTGCGAATCGTCAGATGCCGGGAATCCTTCACTTCTCCCGCGGCTTTGGTCCTCGCATAGACACTCGTGCCGTCCGGCATGTCTGTTTCCCGATAGCGTCCGTTTATCCCCCTGTCATCTGAATCATCGGTATCTCTGCGGCGATCGCCCTCTATGACACGCACCTTACGATCTGCTCCATCTGCTTTATTCACACCATTCACTTCATCCGCCTCATCGACTGTTCCGGCAAATACACAGTCGGTGCTGATGTGCACCAGCTTGCCGCCGTCCCCGAGTTCGTCCAGCTTCCCGGCGATCCAATGCGGGAACCAACCGTTGACGATCTCTGCGTGCCGCGGCATCGCTTCAGCATGCTGATTCAGGATACCGACGGCGTTGATGACAATATCGGGCCGCACCTCTTCCAGCAAGCGGTCGGCATCGCCCAGGTTGAGTGCATTCAGCACAAGGAATCTCTCTGAAGAAGAAGCCGGTGCCAGGGCTTCATCGGCTGGTTGGCGAATCGTATACAGCACTTCGCAGCCCGGTTTGGAGGCGAAATATCGTCTAAGCATATGCCCGGCCATCCCAACGCCGCCCAGGATCAGGATCTTCATGACAAGAATCCTCCCTTGATGAGCATCCGGCGAATCTCTTCCCGCGACATCAGCGAATCCGCCGAACAATAGATCTCCTTCTCCACCGGCGGAAAGGCGCGGTAAGCTTCTCTTAAGCCCGGGATTTCCAGCGTCGGCAGGATCACGAGGTATTCTTCATCATAGACGACGGTGCTGTGGCTCTCATATTCTGAATAAAGGATCTCATGGATCTTCTCACCGGGGCGGACACCGAGTTCGCGAATGCGGTAATCCTTCACACCCATGTGCTCGGCGAGCACATCGGCCAGGTCGATGATCCGGCACGCGGACATGACCATCACGAAGATCTCGCCGCCGATCGCTTCCTGCGATGCTTTGAACAGGAGTTTAATCGCATCTTCCAAGGTGAGGAAGAAACGCGTCATCTTCGCGTCGGTGATCCCGACTTCCCGTCGGATGCGAATCTGATTCATGAAGATGTGGATGACGCTTCCATTGGTACCGAGGACATTGCCGCCGCGCACGCAGACGAACTTCGTATGATCCGACAGCGTATTGGCATGGACGATCAATTTCTCGCCGATGGACTTGGTCATGCCGTAGAAATTCGATGCGTTGGCCGCCTTATCCGTGGAGATATAGATCACTTTGGGAACGCGGTTCTCAATGGCGGCTTCGATGACATTGGCCGTACCCGTTACGTTGGTCTTCAGCGCTTCATAAGGCTGGTCCTCGCAGACGGGGACATGCTTCAATGCCGCCAGGTGATAGATATAGTCCATATCCGCGCAAGCCGTGGTGAGAGCGGCCTTGTCGCGGATATCACCGATGACAAAATGCAGTCTCGGATCATCATACTCGCGCTGCATCGCCACTTGGCTCGCTTCACTGCGCGAATAGATGACGATCTTCGCCGGGTTCTTCGTCAGCAGCTGGCGAACCAGCTCATGTCCCCATGAACCGGTGCCGCCGGTGATGAAGATCTTTTTGTTCTCGTACATCTTCTAACCTCCTTAGGCGTCTCTTAACATAACCAGCGGCGTAAGTCCGCGTTCCTGACCCTCCGCCGCTTACCTTGTCGGGATGCGGCCCTGCAGGAACTTGACGACGGTATCCGAGACAGCCGGCTCCAGATACCCGTCCGGATGGCTCCAATTCCTGTCCGAGGCCAGCTGGATCGCCGCTGCTCGCCGGATGCTCTCCGCATCGATCCCGGACACGATGTTGCTGCCGCAGTCCACCGTCTCCGGCCGCTCCGTGGTCATCCGTACCGTAACGGCCGGGACGCGGAAGATGCAGCATTCTTCCTGCACGGTGCCGCTGTCGGTCAACACGCAAGCGGCATGTTTCTCAAGCTTCACAAAATCAAAAAAACCAAAGGGCTCATACAGTTCAATTAAGGGGTGGAGGTCATCGGTCATATGGCGGATCTTCGAACGGGTGCGCGGATGGAGGCTGGTGATCATACGCAAGCCGAAGCTCTCGGCAACCAGATTCAACCCGCGGACAATCTCCAGCAAACTTTCCTCATGGTCGACATTCTCGGCGCGGTGGATCGTGACCACCATGTATTCGCCTTCCCGCAGGGAGAGGAGGTCGAGGATCTCGCTGCCTTCGATCTGTGTTCCATACGCCTGCAGCACCTCATAGATCGGATTGCCGGTCAGCACGATGCGGTCCGCGGGAACGCCTTCGCGCAGCAGGTTCCTTTGGCTTTGCGGGGTATAGGGCATATTAATGGTTGAAACAGCATCGATCGCCCGCCGGTTGATCTCTTCGGGAACGCGGCTGTCATAGCAGCGATTGCCCGCCTCCATATGCACCGCAGGCACACCCATGCGTTCGGCGAGGAGCGCGGACAGGGCGCTGTTGGTATCGCCGAGCACGAGCAGCCGATCCGGCCGTTCCCTAGCGATGAGCTGCTCCAGCTGTGTGAAGAGGACTGCAAGCTGCCCGCCTAAGGAGCGCTGCTGGTCACTGAGGATATAGTCGGGGCTGCGGATGCCTAGATCGCGGAAGAAGATGCTGGAGAGACGGTCGCTGAAGTTCTGTCCGGTATGCACCAGGATATGCTGATCGGCATATCGGTCGAGCTTATGGATGATCAAACTCAGGCGGATGATCTCGGGTCTCGTTCCGACAACGGTTAAGATCTTCACGGTCTATCTCTTCACCGCCTTTGCACATATTAATAACTAGACATGTTCTTCATTGATGGGATGTCCGGTCATCTCAATGGATGAACAGGCCGCTCATCTCAATAGATGGGCATTCCAGTCGGCCAAGCTTGCAGCAAAGTCTCATCGAGGATCTGGACATCGCGCCACGAGAAGCCGTGTCCGTGGAAGGCGCCTTCGCTTGCGAGGGGTCGTTTGCTGCCGCCTTGCAGGAGGAAAACCGCTGGTGTGTGAACGCCCTTCACCAGCATGCCGTCGGAGAAGACAGCGCGCACATGCGCATGATGCTGCACCAGCGCCGCCGCGCTCGGTTCGATTGCGGACAGCAGCTGTTTGAGCCGCCGGCGATAGGTTTCGATGCCGTAGACCTCCTGGATCGCCCTTTGCACTTCTTCGCCCATCGCAAGACATGCTCTGCGGTCGCGGAGCAGCTCTGCCGCAAGTGCCGTCAGCGAGTCGATATCGCCGCGCGGCACCAGCCACTGGCTCTTCCCGACGTTCGTCAGCATCTCCTCTAATCCGCCGGAGCGATAAGCGATCACCGGTTTGCCGAAGATCATGCCTTCCATGGCCGTCATCCCGAAGCCTTCCGGGACCATGCTGGGGACAACGAGCAGGTCTAGTGCAGGATAGATCGCTTCGATCGAGGTGTGAAAGGGAATCATTTTGAAGCGGGAGGCGAAGCCGGAGCTGTGAATGTAGGCAACGGCATGATCGTAATATGCTTGTTCCGTCGGATTGCCGACGATCATATATTGAATGTGCGGATGAGTATGGCATAAGCGAACGGCCATCTCCACGAAATGGTCGAAGCCTTTGTGAAGAGCGATATCGGAGACGACGTAGCCGGCGCACAGTTCCTGCCGGCCGATGCCATAGGTGAGGCGCATCTTGTGGCGCTGCGTCGGCCAGGTATCGGGACGCAGTTGGTCGGGATGCCATGACGGGGGAAGCAGCATCGTCTGCGCAGCGAATCCGTCCCGCCGAAAGGGCGCAAGAGCCGTTTCGGAGATGCCGACGATCCACCTGGCACAGCTTGCGATGAGCTGCGTGGCATGAGGGGAATACGGGCCGTCCTGCATCATTTCGGTGATCGTCCACATCACGGGGATGCCCAGCTGTGATGCGGCCATAGCGGGCAGGGGATTCACGCAGGTATTCACGCCTACGATGTCGGGCCGATGCATGTGAATGAGATTCATCAGCGCACTCAGCTGCTGCGGCTGCCGGAAGTGTTGGAGCTGCTCGACAAAGGAAGGACCGGGATTCCACATCTCCCATAGCAGGGGATAGGGGTGGACGATGACTTCAACGCCTAGACTGCGGGCTCTGGCAGCCAGCATGCCCTCATTCGGCACGACAAGCAGAGTGCGGTGATAGGGGACAAGCTCGCGCAGCATGAAGTGCAGCAGTTTCTCAGCTCCGGTCATATGATTGGGATTGCAGATATGGGAGAACAGCATCAGCGTTCTGGCAGTCACATCGCTTACCTCCGCACGCTTGGATTTCCATTGACGTCCATGGCTGGTTTATCCTATGTACGGGCATTCGCTCGAGCAACGGCCTTTGTACAGCGAACATAACATCAGCAGGGCTCCCGGGATCGGCGTCAGCCCTTTCGTTCGACTCTCATCCGTACGAACGGGGTCTTGTCCTGGACGGGGGTCTCGTCCTGCGCACGGCAAGATGGTACAATGTAGGAAAATAGCTCGTGCAGATTTACTTGTGTGGATTTAATACTTTGTTAATCATTTATTCAGAAGAATTCAATCGCCCTTGTCTATAATGAAGCTAGAATCGATCTTGAATCGTATACAAAGGAGGCGGTTGGTTAGATGAAAACGAGAGGAAAATGGAGCAAACAATCGATGGTTCTGCTGTCCTTCATCTTGGGCGCAAGCTTGTTCGTCACGACAGCGCTGGCGGATCTTGCATATGCTTCAGGTTATGAGCAGCTGAAGCAGGCGGTGAAGTTCACCTTCGCCCAGATGGATTCCGGCCTGAGCAATTATACGATGGAATCTACTTTCTACATGCGGGCCGGTGATAAGACCGTGTACGAAAGCACGAATGTGCTGAAAAGCGACTCGGTGAACAAGATGTCGGAAGAATACGCAGCAACGACGCGAGTCGACGGCGAAGTCTACAACAGTCATTCTTACCGGGACGAACAGATCTCCGCTTGGAAGAGCAGCAGCGATGATCACTATTACGTGACCGAGTACGGCAAAATAAATGACTGGAGACACTTCAGCGATCCGTTCCAAGGAGAGGAGATCCGGGATATCGAGCGGATCATCGATGCGCTGGTAGGCAACCTAAAGGACAACGTCCTGGTCGACATGGGGATGGACGGCGGCAAAATCTACAGCGGCAGTCTGTCAGAAGCCCAGGTGCCGGCGCTCGTGAATGCCGTCGTGTCCTTCCTCGCGAAGCAGCAGATCACCAGCTACAGCTATTCCAGAGAGACGATGACCCGCAAGTTGGCGGAGGATGTCTATGTCAAGCGCGTATCCGGTCAGGCTGCAGAAGATGAGACAGGGCTCTTGACGAAAATGAGCGGTGAACTGGTTCTCTCCGGCCTTGATGAACAAGGGGAACCCATGGAGATGGTCTTTGGCTTTGCTTTTCAGATAAAGGACATCGGCAGCACCGCGGTGATCAAGCCGGATCTGACCAATGCGGTCGTAGAGAAGCCGCATACCATGCATCGCTTCAACAAGAAGCATATCGGTACGTACCGCAACAACATCGTGATTGAGCAAAGCGATCAATACCTGAAGATCGGGGAGCGCACGGTAGAGATCACGGATGTTGCAGGCAGCAGCGTCAAAGGCCGTTACTATGAGACGATCGATCCCAAGTATGCAGATCTGTATCCGAAAGCGGCGCTCGACTTTACTTTTACAGCGGAGCAGGTCGATTGGCTCACGATCTTTGAATATACGAATGAGGAGGGCGAGCTCCGTCACGGCGAGATCGATATCTATGAACCGGGCAAGATCTTCCTCAACCTGAACATGCGGTATGAAGACGGCCATATCTACTATGAAGGCGAAGACCTGCGAGATATTTACTTTGACCATCAGTTTGTAAGGGTGTTTGAATAATCGCTCAGCTGTTCCGGGAAGCGAGCGTTCCCGGGACAGCTTTGTCGCGTTTATACAGCATAACTTGGAGGAGACTTATGGATAAAGCCATCGAAATCATCAATCTAAACAAAAGATACTCAAACGGGCGCGGGATCATCGATCTCAGTCTGACCGTGGACGAGGGGGATATCTTCGGCTTCCTTGGTCCGAATGGAGCGGGCAAGACGACGGCGATGAAGATCATGGCCGGCCTGATGCGGCCGGACAGCGGAGAGGTGAAGATCTTCGGCAAAAGCGTCCAGCACGAATATGTCGAAGCGATGCAGCATGTCGGCTGCATCATCGAAACGGCGGAGTCTTATCCGTACCTGACGGCCTACGAAAACTTGAAACTGTTCGCCAGATATTATCCCGATGTCGACGATCGGCGCATCGATGAATGCTTAGAGATCACGGGTATCCTGCCGTACAAGCACGAGAAAGCGCGCAAGTTCTCCCTGGGGATGAAACAGCGGCTGGGCGTGGCAGCGGCCATCCTCTCGCGGCCGAAGGTACTCATCCTGGATGAGCCGCTTAACGGCCTGGATGTCGAAGGGATGCTGGACATGCGCAAGCTGATCAAGCGGCTGAACGAGGAAGAGGGCACGACCTTCTTCATCTCAAGCCATCTGATCCATGATGTAGAGCTCACTTGTAACCGCGTCGGCATCATCTACGGGGGCAAGCTGGTAGATGTCCAATATACCCAGGAGATCCTTGCTAACTATGCCTCATTGGAAAACTACTTCGTCAGCGAGGTGGACCGCAGTGCCAGGGTTTAAAGCTGCATTAATCAACGAATTGTACAAGATCTTCAAACGAAAAAAACTCATCACTGCGGCCGTGCTGTCCGTGCTTGCCGTGCTGATCGGGCAAGCAGCAGTCACCGCTGTTCAGGCGGGGTTTGGCGTGCGCTTGGCAGGCAGTGCCGAATTCCCGCTCATCGTGCTGCCATTCTTCGTCTATACGATCCTGCCGATGTTTGCGACCTTCGTCGCGATCGATCTGTTCAACGGCGAATATTCCGCCGGCACGATGAAGATCACGCTGACGCGGCCGGTCTCGCGCTTCAGTGTCTTCACAGCGAAAGTGACGAGCGTGGCCTTGTTCATCCTTGGCAGTCTGATGTTCGTCATGCTCGTCTCTATGCTCGCAGGCTATATCTTTAATCCGGTCAGTGCAGGTTTCATGGGGTTGGTGCGCGCCGCAGCGGCCTATCTGGTGTCCTTCCTGCCGGTGTTCGTCTTCTCGCTGCTCGTCATCTTGCTCAGCAATTTGGTGCGCAGCGGGGTGACGGTATTTTTCTTATCCCTGTTCATCTTCCTTGGTTTTATCATGATGGAGTTTATCTTTTCGAAGTATGCCAGCTTCTTCGTCACGTCGCAGTTCACCTGGTATACGCTGTGGATCTCCCAATCTTTGAACATCCTCAAGCTTCTGCGGCAGACATTGCTCATGGCCGGACTTGGCATCATGTTGTTCACAGCTGGTTTTTATCTATTTGATCGCAGAGATCTGTAAAGGAATGGAGCCTATGCCGCTAACAAGACGATTCTTCATCTGGAATGCTGTCTCAGTCCTGTTGTCCCTGGGAGCAGCCGGCCTTGTGTCGATGATCTATATGGCGGTTCGCACCCGCTGGCTGGGCGGCCAGAATCCAGGTAAGGATGGGATGCCACCTGCTGACGGCGGTGTGCCGACGACGCCGGCGGCCCCCGAGTTGCATGACGGGAGATCTGCGGCGCCGCTGCCGATCACGCCCGACGAAGCGATCGATCTGTACGGGGATGTGGCTCTGGTCGCTGTGATCAGCTTCATCCTGGTCTTCATCGCGCTGAACTTGTGGGTGTCTTCTCGATTCTCGCGGGGCATCATCGCACCTGTAGTGAGGCTGCGGGATGCGGCGGTGACCATCAGCCAGGGTGATCTCAGCGGCGGGATCGCGGAAGAGGGCGAGGGCGAGGTGCTGGAGCTGGCGAGGTCGCTGGAGCAGATGCGGATCAAATTAAAGGAATCTATCTATATCCAGCAGCGGTACGATGAGAACAGAAAGTTCCTCCTGTCCAGCATCTCCCATGATCTGAAGACGCCTGTCACGGCGATCAGGGGATATATCGAAGGGATCCTGGACGGCGTGGCTGCCACGCCGGAGAAGCAGCAGCAGTACCTGGAGATCGCCCGCTCGAAGGCGCTGCAGGTGAGCAATATGATCGATGATCTGCTGCTGTATTCCAAGTTGGATCTGAATCAGCTTCCTTATCATTTTGAGGTAACGGATATGCGCAAATATTTTGAGGATTGTCTGGAGGACCATCGATATGCTTATGTGCAGGCCGGCGTTGCACTGACCTTAAGCGACCGGCTGCAGAAGCCGGTGACGATCCGCATCGACCGTGAACGGTTCAAGCGGGTGATGCAGAATATCCTCGACAATGCGCTCAAACATGTGCCGCAAGATAACAGCGGCGGCAAGGTGGAACTCATCCTGCGGGAGACGCGGACCTCGGCGATCATCGAGGTGCGCGACAACGGACCGGGGATTCCCGAGGAACATCTGCCGCATATCTTCGAGCGCTTCTACCGCGGCGACTGCTCGCGCACCAATGCGGAGAGCAGCGGTTTGGGCCTGGCGATTGCGAAGCAGATCGTGGAGGGGCATGAGGGCCGGATCTGGGCCGTCAGCAAGCCCGGTGAAGGGACGCGGATGATGATCTCGCTGCGCAAGTTGTGAGGGTGTGAAGACAGGGAAGCAGGAACCGCTGCACATAATGGCATATCGTTGTAAAACCATTCAAGTACCTTCTGGAACACCGCCGTCATCAGGAGGCTGTTGTTACTTAGCTACATAGGAGGGGCGCCGCAAGCATGAAGCGAATCTTAATTGTAGAGGATGACCTGAGCATCGCCAATCTGCAGAAGGATTATCTGGAATTAGAAGGATATGAGGTTGTGATCGTGGCCAGCGGGGATGAAGCACTGGCTGTGCTGGAACGGGAGAAGGGCACCTATGATCTGGTCATCCTGGACATCATGCTGCCAGGGATGGACGGCTTCAGCGTGCTGAGGACGATCCGTGAGGAAGAGGATATCCCTGTATTGCTAGTATCAGCGAGGGAAGAGGAGTTGTACAAAATCAAAGGCCTTGATCTCGGAGCCGATGACTATATCACAAAACCGTTCAGTTCGGCGGAACTCGTAGCCCGGGTGAAAGCGCATCTCAGCCGCTATGACCGGATGCGGGAGCGATTCTCCGGCATGGGGGGAGAGCGGAGAAACAGCCGGCTGCAGGTGCGCGGACTGGTCATTGATAAGGATTCGCGGCAGGTGTTCGTAAACGGCCGGGAGGTCGTCCTTGCGCAGAAAGAATTCGATCTCTTGTTGTTCCTGCTGCAAAACGCGAACCGCGTCTTCAGCAAGGAGGAACTGTTCGAACGCGTATGGGGCATGGATGCGCTCAGCGACGCCTCGACCGTCACCGTTCATATCGCACGCATCCGCGAGAAGATCGAAGATCATCCTTCCAAGCCGCAGTACATCGCTACCGTATGGGGATCGGGGTATAAATTTATCGTCTAAGTGCGCAGCACGGAACAAACACATGGGACCATTAGGTTCCGATATCATAGATTTCTAGTCGCTTTATAATGACAGGGAGGCGGAGCGAGATGAAATATGCGTGTGTAACCGGTGCGGAGCGGGGCCTGGGCTTCGCTTTGACCAAGGAGCTGCTTGCGGCGGGTTATACGGTCTTCGCCGGCAGATACCTGACGGACTGGCCGGGTCTGGATGAATTAGTGCAGGAAGCGGGCGAGCGGCTGGTCATCTTCCCCTTGGATGTGCGCGATGACGAGAGCGTGCGAGCGGCGGCGAAGACGATCGCTGCCAGGACTGACAAACTGGATCGGCTCATCAACAATGCGGCAGTGCTCGGCCGCAAGGATCTTACAGGCGATATCCTGGGCGAGCTGGATTTTGATGAGATGCTCAACACAATCAATGTCTGTGCGCTTGGTTCCCTGCGCATGGCCCATGCCCTGATGCCTTTGATCATCAACAGTGAAGAGAAGCTGCTGATCAATATCTCGTCGGAGGCGGGCAGCATCGGCCAGAGCTGGCGGACGAATATGTTCGGCTATTGTATGGCGAAGGCGGCTGTGAACATGCACTCCACCATTATCTACAACAAGGTGAGGGAACTCGGCGTGAAAGTGCTCAACCTGCATCCCGGCTGGGTGAAAAGCTGGCTCGAGGGAAGCAGATTCTTGGATGAGGCGCATCTGACGCCTGAGGAATCCGCAGCGAAGTTAATGCGGGTCATCGCTGACCATGCGGAGTTGCAGGAAGAACAGCCGATCTTCGTCGATGTGAACGGCAAACGTCAATTATGGTGATATAGCGATCCTATGGTGCTGTCCGATAGACACGATCATGCCATGCTACCCATACCATGAAGCCCTGTAGCGGGGACGGGTGTGAGGTTGTGAGCGAGAGGTGGATACAGCTTGAGAACTTTTTGTGTCCTAAAAACACGACAAAACCCATGGAATGGCGTGCATTAGGCGGGGTTTTTGTCCGAGATTCCTTATAAAAACATTCGATGGCGCGGCTCGCGAGCGTTTTTTGTCCTAAAAATCGGATAAAAACCCGGAATTGGCAGGTGTTCGACGGGTTTTTATCCTAAAAATCGTATAAAACACCAGCGTCCCAGTCCGCGAAGGGAGCAGTCCCGAAAATTCCTGCAAAAAGGCGTTCCCATTCGGGAACAAATCTGATATGATAAACCATATATCAATAAGTGACGAATATCAAAAAGCGATGACGAGAAGAGTAGATGGCGGATTTGTTTCTGCAGAGAGCTCCGGTTGGTGGGAAGGAGTGAAACGGCCCCATTGAAGAAAGACTCTGAGCTGTACGTCGGAACCTGTCCCAGCATGGGGGATGGCGTGCCAGGTGCTCCTGTTACAGAGCTAGGGTATACGCATGCCATAGTGACATGCCGTACCCGAAGAGGCGAATATGGTGACATATTCGTAAAATAGGGTGGTACCGCGAGCAGATCTCGTCCCTAAGACAAGGTTGTCTTATGGATGGGATTTTTTTGTATCTGATATAAATAATCATGTGAACCAACGAAAGGATGGTAATGCATCATGGCAGAGAGATTGAAAGTCGGGATCGTCGGCGGAACAGGGATGGTTGGACAACGGTTTGTGGAGCTGCTGGAGAATCATCCTTGGTTTGAAGTTACGGCGATCGCCGCAAGTGCGAATTCTGCCGGCAAGACGTATGAGGAAGCCGTGCAAGGCAGATGGAAGCTGGCTACCCCGATTCCGGAAGCGGTGAAGGGCATCGTTGTACAAGATGCTTCGAAGGTGGAGGAAGTTGCAGGCGGGGTTGATTTTATATTCTGTGCTGTTGATATGAGAAAAGAAGAGATCCAAGCGCTCGAGGAACAATATGCAAAAACCGGTACGCCGGTAGTATCCAACAACTCTGCGCATCGCTGGACGCCGGATGTGCCGATGGTGATTCCAGAACTCAACCCGCATCACCTAGAGGTGATCGAAGCACAGCAAAAGCGTCTTGGCACAGCTTCGGGCTTTATCGCTGTAAAGCCAAACTGTTCCATCCAGAGCTATGTGCCGCAGCTGCATGCTTTGCTCGATTATAAGCCAACACAGGTGGTCGTCTCGACCTATCAAGCGATCTCCGGTGCGGGCAAGAACTTCAGCGACTGGCCGGAGATGGTCGACAACGTGATCCCGTATATCGGCGGTGAAGAGGAGAAGAGTGAACAAGAGCCGCTGCGCATCTGGGGTGAGGTATCCGGCGGCGAGATCGTCAAGGCTTCAGCACCTGTGATCTCGGCTCAATGCATCCGCGTTCCGGTAACCGATGGGCACCTGGCGACGGTATCCGTCTCCTTCGAGAAGAAGCCGGCGAAGGAGGAGATGATCGAGCGCTGGGTAAACTTCAAAGGACGTCCGCAGGAGCTGAATCTGCCGAGCGCGCCGAAGCAGTTTATCACGTACTTCGAGGAAGACAACCGCCCGCAAACGAAACTCGACCGCGATATCGAACGCGGCATGGGCGTGACGGCCGGCAGACTGCGTGAAGACCATCTCTTCGACTACAAGTTCGTCGGCCTGTCGCACAATACGGTGCGCGGAGCCGCCGGCGGTGCAGTCCTGATCGCCGAACTGTTGAAGGCAGAAGGCTATATCCAGGCTAAGTAAGATATTCAAGCAAGCCAGGTAAAGGTCAAATCCCCGATCGATATCGACTTTGTCGTATTGGTTTGGGGATTTTTTTGCGTGGGATGCGTCTGAAACGGAGCTGATGCGTGAGTCGACAGATCTTGTCGTCTCAGCCACTGAGTCAGTCATTTTAATGTGTGCTTAGCTCAGCATTCAGCTTGCATAGAAAAAAACGAAGGAGGCGACCTAAAGGATGAAGATCCTCTTGCAGGAAGGAGCCGGCAGATGCAGAAGTAATATCGTGCATCGCATGACAGACGCGTCTAAACATGCGACTAACGTGTGACTAAACGCGTGACTTGTCGTGTGACAGAAGCGTGACTTGTGTGACTAAACGCGTGACTATTTCAGAATCGAATCATCGTTAAACATTCATTAAACAGACGTTAGATATACGGGAGGAACTAGATGACGAAGCGGGATGAAGAACGGATCGATCACGGCCCAGAATCAGCCGTTGAGGTAAACGAGCCGGCTGATGTAACAACAGAAATAATAGAAGATAAGGAGCTGTCCAATCAAAGTCAGGACCCATCCGATGAAGATCAGGACCAATTTGACGAAGGCAGAGAGTTTACGGAGGAAGAGCTCGCACAGATGTTCAAGGAAGCGGAGGAGGAAGAGGAAACTTATGTCCCATTCTTCGCATCTCCGCTCTTTCGTAAGATTGTGCTGGCTGTAATCGGCATTGTGATGGGGCTGCAGGTCGTTGCGTGGTGGCCGCAGATCTTCTCCCTCGATGCGATCCGCTTCTTGAGGATTTCTGCGCAGTTGTCACAGTCCGAAGAGATTCAGACTTACAAGCAGTCCGTCGTCGTAGTGCGCACGGAGGATGCCAAGGGGACGGGATTCATCATATCGGAAGATGGCTGGATCGTCACCAATCGGCATGTGATTGATGGCGCAGAGCAACCCTCCGTGAGCTTGCCTAACGGTGACAGGCTGCCGGCGCGAGTGGCTGCGGTCAGTGATCAGGTGGATCTCGCCCTGCTTCAGATCGAAGCAGAAGGCCTGCCGGCCTTGCAGCTGGCCGAACACTATCATGGCGAATCCGCGCTGCCCGTCTACATCATCGGCAATCCGCTGTTCTTCGACAGGATCGTGAATCAGGGGGAGACGCTGGGGCTCATCGACTACCAGCCGCCGATGCTGGTACTTCAAGCACCTGTATACAAAGGCAACAGCGGCAGTCCCGTCATCGATGAAGCGGGACGCGTGATCGGGGTTGTATATGCTACGACTACACTGCGTTTAGACGGCAAGGATACGAAGGTCGGTTTAGCGGTACCTGTGCAATGGCTGCATGAGCTGTCATCCCAACATCAGATCATTGTCGAGTGATAAGGGGGGCTGATGAACATCCGTTCCGTTGAATCCCGGGATCGGATGGACAAGCGAGGCAGCATCACCCTTTCACCGCACCCGCGACGACGCCCTCGATGATATACCGCTGACACAGCAGATAGAAGATGATGATCGGCACGATCGCAAGGACGAGCATCGCCATCATCGCGCCCATGTCGATGGAGCCGTAACCGCCCTTAAGGTATTGGATGGCGATGGGTACGGTCTTGTATTCCGATCCGATCACGAGCAGCGGCAGCAAGTAGTCGTTCCAGATCCACATCACGTTGAGGATGGCGACGGTGATCGCGATCGGCTTCAGCAGCGGCAGGATCACCTTGAAAAAGGATTGGATCGGATTGTATCCGTCGATCATCACGGCTTCCTCGATCTCCAGCGGGATTGATTTGACGAAGCCGCTGTACAAGAAGACGGACAGTCCGGAGCCGAAGCCGAGATAGATGAAGATGATGCCGACAGGATTGTCGAGATTCAGCACATTGGCTGTCTTCGTCATCGTGAACATCACCATCTGAAAAGGCACGATCATCGAGAAAGTGAACATGTAGTACAGGGCGCTGGTCAGCCCGTTCTTCACCCGGGTTATATAATAGGCGGTCATCGCCGTGAACAAGACGATCACGGCCACCGAGCCCACGGTGATGAACAAAGAGAGACCAAAAGCCTGGAAGAACCCCGTTTTCGCCACGCCGCTTGTATAATTCGTCAAGCCGACGAAGGTCTCGCTGTTCGGCAGCTCAAAGGGCGTATCGCTGATGTAGAACCTCCCTTTGAAGGAGTTCATAAACACGATCAAGATCGGGCTGATGAACAGCGCTGCCAAGATCACCAGAACGGTAAACACAACGGGATGATTCCCCTCGGCTCGTGCAGCTTTTGCCATCAGCTTTCCACTTCCCTTCTCCGCGTAATAAGCAGCTGAGCGAGAACGATCAGTCCGACCATCAGGAAGAACACCACGGCCTTCGCCTGCCCGACGCCTTCCCAGCCCGACTTGCCGTAGAACGTATTGTAGATATCCAGCGCAAGCATCGTCGTCTTCTTCGACGGGGCGCCGGCGGTTAAGGCCAGGTTCTGGTCAAACAGCTTAAAGGAATTGGAGATCGTCAGGAACAGACAGATCGTCACCGACGGCATAACCAGCGGCAACGTGACATTCCTTAAGGTCTGCAAGCGGTTGGCGCCGTCGATGCCGGCGGCTTCGATCAGATCGCGCGGTACGTTCTGCAGCCCGGCGATATAGATAACCATCATATAACCGATTAACTGCCAATTCATCAAGATCACGAGTCCCCAGAATCCATACACCGGGCTGACGGTCAATGTGGCATCGAACCGATATAGAATCCCGTTCAATATCAGCTGCCATATGTATCCGAGGACGATTCCTCCGATCAGATTGGGCATGAAGAAAATCGTCCGAAACACATTCGTCCCCCTGATCCCGCGCGTCAGCATTAAAGCAAAGAGGAAAGCGATAAGGTTGATGGTGATCACGGATACCACAGCAAATGCCGCGGTGAACCACAGTGCCTGCAGGAAATCTGGATCAGTGAAGACATAAGCATAGTTGGCAAAGCCCACCCAGATGGCATTGGTCACCGTGGTGAACTGCGTGAAAGATAGGAATATGCCCAGCAGGAACGGGATCACGAAGGCGATCGCGAAAGCCAGCAAGGTCGGTATGGTAAAAAATAAAAAATATTTCTTCAGCTGTTTCTGCATAGTACGATGCAACTCCTATACAGCATTTGGTCACGAAATTAGATCATTGGTGCCGCTGCATGAGACCGTTGGTCTGACGAGCAAGGCGCAGTTAGACAGCTGGTCTAACGTCCAGCGGCGTCTGAAGCACATCCAGCGGCACCGATGGGGTTACTTCGCTTTTTCACTCCTCCAAGCTTCACGGACTTCTGTCACGACTTCCTCCCAGCTGAAATTGCCCTGTGCATACTCCAGCAGCGCGTTGCCGAAGAGATTCTTGAATTCCTCGCTGGGGAAGGCCGCGAAGATCCACTCGATGGACTCCTTGCCGCTCTCCAGCCAGCGGACGATCTCCCGTGCCAGCGGGTCGCTCGGCTGCTCTGACTCATCGAAGGTTTGGAACGGAGCGATGAAGCCGAGCTGGTTCACCACATAATCCTTCCCTTTGTCACTGGTGAAGAGCCATTCCAGGAACTCGATGGAGGCTTGCTGCTTCTCTTCGGATACGTTCTTATTGATGGCAAAATAGTTTTCCGTTCCAATCGCCAGCCCTTGGTTTTCCTCGCCGGCGATCCCTGTGTAGATGGGCAGGAAGCGTATATCTTCCGCCTTCACAACGTTCCCCTCTACGCCGTTGATCTGTGCCCAGGCCCAGTTTCCGTTCTGTACCATGGCCACTTGTCCGAGGGCGAACTCGGCCATGGCGTCGGCCGTCGATTTGCTGCCGAGGAGCGTGCTCTTCGTGATGGAATTGTTGAGATAGAGGTCGAAGATATTCTTGAAATTTTGATCATAACGGAATTCGATCTCATCTGCTGCCAGGGCCGTCAGCGTCGGACTATCGCCTTCCTGTGTATCCTCAAGGAATTCATAATAAAACGGAATATTCGCCAGGTGCGTCTGCCATCTCCACTGTTCGCCGGCGGCGAGGGAGGTGGAGGCGAATACGCCCTTGATGCCAAGCTCATCCTTATGCGCGGTCATATCCTCGACCAACGCCTTAAGCGCCGCGAAGTTATTCACTTCATCCATGGACTTGAACTCCGTCGCCCGATTGGGCAGCGCGAAATATTTCTCCATAATGGCGTTGTTGTAGATAATCCCATAGCCCTCGACGACATAGGGGATACCATAGACGCCGTCCCCGTCGGTTACCGCCAGCCCCTGATCCGTAAGATTCGCATACAACTCCGTATCCTTCAGATCCCGGGTATAATCCTTCCACGTCTGGTAACCGATCGGACCGTTGATCTGGAAGATCGTCGGCGCATCGTTCTTCGCGATCTCCGAGCGCAGCGTTGTCTCGTAGGTGCCGCTGGCGGCCGTGACGACTTTCACGCGAACGCCGGTTTCTTGTTCATAGTCCTTGGCGATTTGGTTATAGATCTCAGCAATCTCAGGTTTGAAATTAAGAAAATAAATCTCCCCGGCCTGCTTGTTCCCGCCGCCTTGTCCGCCTTGCTGCTTATCGCCGCCGTTGCTCTCCGCTCTGCCGCAGCCGGCGAGCAGCAGAAGCAGGGCTGCGAGGATCATAAGCAGATGCTGAGATTTTCTGCGGATTCGTTTCATGGAATTGACACCTGTCCTTTCGCGATGAGCAGCATGTGCGCTGCCTGTAGTGGGATGTTCTGACTTCGATCTGCATTGGAGTAAGAAGCGCTTGAGAAGCGCGTGAAGAGAGCTTCTGCGTATGGAACAGCCTGATCCATCGTTCCTGTATCCACCGTTAATATGGACTAAGCGATAAGCGAATATTCCAGAATGTATAAAGTCATGAAAGGTTGCGCATTAGTAAGATGAAACACCGGACATAGATGAATCACAAAAGATTAAATTTTGATGTAACGCTTATGAAGAAACATCAGTTCAATGTGAGGAGCACAGAATGCCTTATGAATGTTCATTTGGAACAGCGATTGCGGAATAAACCCTATCTCATCGATGCGATCATCGGCAATTCCCATTGGCTCTCATCGCTTGGAGCGAATGGGCGGATGTACCGCGCTTGGTGGCCGCATATCGATACGCCGCAGCTTATCGATGAGGTAAGGATCGGGTTGGTGACAGAGGAGCAGGGGAAGGTTCATTGGTTTGAGGATGAAGCTGCGGGCTGGCAGCACGAAGCGCAATATGTGGCAGGAAGCAATGTATTTCATGTACGAGCCGCATCGGCGCAGCATCCGATCGTCGTGGACAGCCTGCATTTTGCCGTGCCGGAGAGAGATCTCATCGTGAGAGAATATACGCTGACCAATAAAGGCTCGTCCCCGTTATCCGTGTCCTTGATCCTATATTCGTCGATGCAGATCGATGAGAATCCGCTCTATCAGACGACGATGTTCGAGCCGGCGGTGGATGCCCTCGTTCACTTCAAGAAACAGTATTACCTCGCTTGGGCGGGGGACCAGACGTGTGCGAAGTTCCAAGCAGGCTTGTCCTTCGAAGCTGCAGATGAGGGGCTGCAAGCACTGCGGGGCGTGGAGATCGATATGCACTCCGGCGGCGCCTGTGCATGGTCTGTGGAGACCATCGCGCCCGGGGAGTCCGTCGTGCTGCCGCTGTATCTGGCGGCAGGGCATACGCTGGAACAGGTGCTGCGCAATGTGGAGGAAGCCCGCACGAAAACGAGCGATCAATGGTATGAAGAGACTATCGTATACTGGCAGCAATATCTTGCACAAGCAGCGCCATGTCCGCTGCAGGACCCGGCTGTCTGTGAACTGTATGAGCGTTCCTTGCTCATGTTCAGTCTGATGTCCGACGGCAAGACGGGCAGCATCATCGCCGCGCCGGAGTTCGATGAGTACTTCACCCTATGCGGCGGCTACGGGTACTGTTGGGGACGGGATGCGGCTTTTATCACCACTGCCCTTGACCGCGCCGGACTGACTCATCTGACGGATAAGTTTTATGACTGGGCACTCACGGCCCAATCCCCCGATGGATCTTGGCAGCAGCGGCACTATCATGATGGAAGTCTGGCTCCGTCGTGGGGACTGCAGATCGACGAAGGGGCTTCGATCTTATGGGGGATGTATCAGCACTATGTGCATCGGCCGAGCGCCGGTTTCCTGCGCAAAGTATGGCCGGCAGTGCGTCTGGGCGCAGAATTTCTCATGAACTTCCTCGATGAGGAGACGGGACTGCCGCAGCCCAGCAGAGATCTCTGGGAAGAGCGGGAGGCCATCCATACGTACAGCGCGGCTGCGGTGTATGGAGGATTGACGGCCGCAGCGGAGTTCGCCCAATTAAACGGCGATGCGGCATCGGCTGAAAGATGGGCAGAGGCAGCTTTGCGCATCAAACAGCGCATCGATGAGCTGTGCTGGAATGAAGCAAGAGGCTGCCTGTACCGCGGTCTGCGCTTGACGGTCGATGCGGCGCAGTATGAACAAGCACTGGCCGATGGTGCCTCCGGTAAGATCGTGGAGACAGACAAGGGATATGTTAAGCATGTGCTCGATGTGGATCCCGTAGTTGACGTTAGTCTGCTGGGTGTTGCGGTTCCCTTTGACTGCATGCCGGCGGAATCGGAGAGGATGCGGCTGACCGCAGATAAGGTGGAAGAGGCTCTGACTGTCCCCGGTGTCGGCGGCATCCTGCGATATGAAGGAGATCCCTATGTCGGCGGGAATCCCTGGATCCTGACGACGCTGTGGCTTGCTCAATACCGCATTCGCACGGGGCAGCTGGACGAGGCGCGCAAGCTGATCGACTGGGCGCTCGCCCATCGCACGCGCTGCGGACTGCTGCCGGAACAAGTGGACAGAGAGACCGGCGAGACGGCCTGGGTGGTGCCGCTTACTTGGTCCCACGCGATGTTCGTCTTGGCGGTCTGGATGCTGGCAGAGGCGGAGAGGACCGGCTAGCGGCGGTCCAACCCGTGTAATCCGTCAACGTTGTCCCCAAACAGTCCGTTAATGAAGGAAGCACAAAGATGCATGTCCCGATGTTCGATCCTCCGCCTGTCTAGATTGCGGCGCTGCTGAGAGGCTTGGCGCCGGCATAGAAATTCTTTATAATTTTTATAGACTACCAGCTGTACACAGGGGAAGGATTTCACATCATGTTAGAGGTTACTTCAAGGCGAACATCGCAGGAACTGGCCAAGCAGTACCTTGGGAAAGGCATCCGTAAACCGCGGTTCAGGGAGACGAGGCGCTGGAAGATCAAGAACCGCATTCTGATGGCACTGCTGTATGCAGAGGATATCAAGATCTCAGAACTGGCGAAGAGACTCGGCGTTCACCATCGGACCGCAGCCGGCTGGATCTATGAGGGGACTATTCCCAAAGCCCAGCGCTGGCCGATGATCGAGGAGATATTGAATTTTCCTGCAGAATATATCTTCGATAAATCGCTGATCGGTCTGGACATCGACGTGCCGGAACCCTCCCGTTTCCTCGAACGGGTGTGGGGGAAGAAGGTGGTGAACCGCGTGTTGGCTGGCCTGATGAAAGTGCATGATGTATCGCCGACGGATGTCGCCAGATGGTGCAATATGGCCGGCGGTACCTTGCGCAAGTACGTGCATGAAGGTGTGGTTACAGGACGGCAAGAATACATGGACCGCTTAGCAGGCTTCTTCCGCGTGCCGCCGCATATCCTGTTCCATGAAGGACGTTCCCTGCGTGATGGAAGAAGCAAGCATAATCAAGCAGAAGGGGCTGTCCATCCAGTCAGCTATGACTGACCGGTGGACAGCCCCGCGCGTATGAGATTCCGCTTATCCGTACTTGCTATCCGTACACGGGCTCTGAGACAACAGAATCTATCGTTTGTCTTCACTTGGGCGTAGTAACCGCACGCTGTTCGTGCTTCCCCGTGCCTGAGTCGACAGATGTTCTCAGGATTCCAGCCGGCGCACCCTCGCCTCCAAGCGATCGACCCGCTGGTCGAGACGGGAAACCTGCCTCTCCAGCTGATTGAATTGCCGTTCCAATCTCTCCACGCGTTGATTGATCCCCGCGCCTATGCCGGGACCGGGTGCCGGCGGGAAGAATCCGCCGCCGATCGGGATCCGCAGCGTCTGTCCGACGTAGATCGCATTCGGATTCGTGATCCCATTCTCCCGCATCAAGGCTTCGACTGTAACGCCGAAGCGTGCAGCGATTGACCACAGGTTATCCCCGGGTCTGACCGTATAGTTCATCTTCTACCTCCTTATCATGGCTGGATAACCATTCATCATGGTGAGATAACCATGATATATATATGACCCGGACCAGCTAAGCGGTATAGGGGAACCGCCTAATCTGCTGCATCTTTGATTTCATCCATCGCCCTGATGCTTCCTAACTGCGAATAATACGATGTCCCTAATACAGAGTTCGGCCAGCGGTCCCGGTATTTGGCTGAACCATCTATGGAAGCCGTCATATATACCTCTATCAACTTCGTACCATTTCCCAAGTTCTAACCCTTTGCTTTTCAGATACTTCGCTCGTTGAAGGCTCAACCGATTCCCCCAGAGCAGACAGCAGAATCTTGACGAGTTCATCTGCCCGGATCAACGCACCGGGCTTAAAAGTGCCGTCGGAATATCCGTTCATAAGATTCATCTCGGCAATGCCTTGACATCTTCATAATACCAATCGCTCAGCTGCACATCGGTGAAGCCGGATTGCGGAACGCCTGCATAGGCGGTTCTCTGGGCATGTTCAAGGCTTAAAGTGCACAGGATGCAAGCAGCGACGAACAGACAGATCGATACAGATAAGCTCCGAATGTTGGTTGCATCATACAAGGGGACGGGAGGGTGCTGCTGTGATAATATAACCAACATTGATTAACACATATTATTTTCTTATTTAATGCGACTTAATTATTGATTTTCTAGAAATATAGTGTATTATATAAATGTGAGATGTCGGTATATGTTATTATAGTATTATTTTACCTTAACCTGAGCAGTGAACGCGATTCCTCCAACATCTCTTATTCCAAACCTCGGGAGGTTGTATGATGCTCGGTTTGATCAAATGCCGGATCTGTGATGAAGACATTGAAGTGTATGACGCGGAGAAGGTGATTATTCATTATTCGACATGCGATGTTTGCAGAGGGGAACATAGGGAGGATTCCTTTAGGGCGGATTTAGGATTTCGCGCTGATTGGAGGCAGATGCAGGATTAGAGTGTAAGCGTTTCAGGAACTGATGATCATACATAGATAACGGCATTTTGTCATAACCTGTGTCACGAGATGCTCAGCCGGCTTGCTTAGGATGCCTTAAAGCCCGGCTGAGCTGTTTTGTAGATGAAGGCTGTCAGCGGATCTGATCGACAATCCTATGAAGGAAGAAAAAACCTGTTGCGAAACACAAAAAAACGTGTTATAAATAATATTCGTTGGGTGATTTTAAGAGGTTAGATCGCGGGCTGGTGTAGCTCAGGGGTAGAGCAACGCACTCGTAATGCGTAGGTCGGGGGTTCAATTCCCTTCACCAGCATATCGTCTATACGGATCACCGACGGACGTCGGCAGATGATAGAAACCTCCACGATGACGACATCGTGGAGGTTTTTTGTTATCACACGCTCATGCGCTTGAACGATACAGATTGCGCACTTCACATATATCCAACACCGTGAAATTAGAAAACATATGCAGAAGCATGGAAGATCAAGCTTAGATCATGCCAACCGCTTCTGCCAGAATCTCATAGGACCTCAGGCGGGCTTCGTGATCATAGATCGATGAGCTGACGATGATCTCATCGGCTTTCGTCAGGTCTAGGATATACTGCAGTTTATCCTTCACTGAAGCCTTGTCGCCGACGACGGTGAACGCCAGCTGCTTGCTGACGATCGCCTTCTCATGCGGGGTCCACAGGGATTCGATGTCGTCCACCGGCGGCTGCAGCTTGCCTGTGCGGCCGCGGATGAGATTCAGAAACTGCTGAATCTGAGAGGTTGCCAGCCGCGAAGCTTCCTGCTCGGTATCCGCTGCGAAAACGTTGACGCCGATCATCGTGCGGGGTTCGGCAAGCTCCGCTGACGGCTGGAAGCTGCTGCGATACAGCTCAAGCGCCGGGATCACAAAGTCTGGTGCGAAGTGGCTGGCGAAGGCGAAGGGCAGACCGAGCTTCGCTGCCAGCCGTGCGCTGAAATCACTGGAGCCAAGCAGCCAGATTGGGATGTGCAGCCCTTCCCCGGGATAGGCTCGGACGCGGGGAGAGTATTCCGCACGCGAGGGATCAAAGTAGGTGCGGAGCTCTTCCAGCCGCTCCGGGAAGTCCTGACCGTCGCTGCCCGGACCGCGGCGCAGCGCTGCCGCTGTGAGCGGATCGGAGCCGGGTGCACGGCCGATGCCAAGGTCGATCCGGCCGGGATACAGGGATTCGAGGGTTCCGAATTGTTCCGCGATTACGAGCGGCGAATGATTCGGCAGCATGATGCCGCCGGAACCGACACGGATCTTCGAGGTGCCGCCGGCCACATAGCCGATCAGCACTGAAGTGGCGGAGCTGGCGATGCCGGGCATGTTGTGGTGCTCGGCCAGCCAGAAGCGATGAAAGCCCAAGCGTTCCGCATGCCGGGCCAGGTCTAATGTGTTGCGCAGGGCATCACGAGCGGTTGCTCCTTCAACGACGGGGGCGAGATCTAAGACTGAGATGGGGATGTTCTGAATATCCAAAGATCCAACTCCTCTCTCCTTGATGCGTTGCTCTTACGGTTTCTTAGGAACGCACGCTCCATCCGTGCAGGCGGCATCGGCCTGGGTTTCTTCATGCAGCACTTGAATCGCGGGTTGTTCCTCGCTGTGTGCTTTGTTCAGAGCATTCACGAATACGTCCACGGGCTGAGCGCCGGATACGCCGTATTTGTTGTTGATGACGAAGAAGGGCACAGCCCGAATGCCGAGGCGCGCGGCCTGCTGCTGATCGGCGCGTACATCTTCTTCGAAGGAGCCGTCCTCCAGAACCTGGTTCGCCTCTGTACGATCCAGCCCGATATCTGCTGCCAAGTCCGCCAGGACCTCACGGTCCCCGATATGCTTGCCCTCGGTAAAATAAGCCATAAACAGCCGTTCCGTCATCTCGATCAGCTTGCCGTGCTGCTTAGCATAGTGGGTAAGCCGGTGGGCGTCGAAGGTGTTCGTCGGCACCGCCTGATCGAGATTGTAGGTGAGGCCGACGGAACGTGCCTGCTCACTTACCTGATCGTTCATCTGCTTCGCCTGCTCACGGCTCATGCCGTACTTGGCAGCGAGCATATCGTGAATGTCATGATCGACCTTCACGGGGGCATGGGGATCTAATTCGAAGCTGCGGAAGATAACCTCAACTTCATCCCGATAGGGAACTTGCTCCAGAGCTTGTTCAAATCGGCGTTTGCCGATGTAACAGAAAGGACAAACGATATCAGACCAGATCTCAACCTTCATCTTCTGCCTCCTTAACTGAACTTCTTCCCGAAAGATCCGGAGTAGATGGAATCCTCGACCGGCCGACGGCTGTTCGGCTGTTCTCTTGCCCTGAGCGGCTCAGGCAGCGCATCGGCAGAGCCTTGGTAGCCGACGGCCACCAGCGCTTGAATCTCATAGCTGTTCGGGATCTGCAGGATCTTGCGTGCCTGTTCAAAATCAAACCCCGTCATCGGGTGGGTGATAAGCCCTTCCATCACAGCCGCCAATGCAAAGTGGCTCCAAGCTGCGCCCGTATCGAAGGCATGGGAGTGGTTAGGCTCTCCGTCGCGGTTCTTCTCGGAGATGATCATCACAAGTACGGGCGCCTTCTTGCACCAGGCGAGGTTGAACTCGCTGATGCAAGGGAAGATTCGTTCCCGCTCTTCCTGCGTGCGCATCACGATAAACCGCCAGGGCTGATGATTGTAAGCCGACGGAGCCCAGCGCGCCGCTTCAAACAGACGCATCAACAATTCGTCGGGCACGGTCTTCTCCATGAACGAACGAGGGGACCAACGTCTGGTGAACAGTGAATCGATGGGATGATCCGTCTTTCTGCTGGATATCGTATTGCTGGTCATGCTTGCAATCCTCCTAAGATCTTCTGGTTTCCTCCTATTCTATCACTGTTCACTTATTTATGAAAGCTACTATACATTTGTACGTATTCATGAAAAATAGAGGAGCCATCAGCCCTGCATCGATGCACCTCTTGAAGATCACAGCGGAATCCGGCGGCATAGGATGGTTAACCGTTCTGACCTCCTTGCTGCCTGGATACATATTCGATCGTCCAGTCGATCATGCCGTTCATCATATTCAATATGAGATAAGCGACGTCTTCTTGCCTAAGCTGATTGCCTCCTGTCTGGCTGGAGATATAATTGATCACCTTCGTCTCCAATTGACTCGTCAGACCTTTAAGCTGCAGGAATTCATTGGCGATATTCGCGATCTGCCCATGGCCTTGCTGATTTGAAGGCTGTAGATTCAGGTTGCTCTGCTGACCTTGCTGATTCTGGTTTCCGTTTTGGTTCCTCTGCTGGTGCTGGTCCCCTTGTTGGTTTCCCTGTTCTCGCTGTTGATTATGCGGTTCGCCCTGACCATAATGGCCGTTCTGGTTCCATTGATCCTGGTTTCCTTGCTGATCCTGTTGTCTGTGATTGTTCATCGCTGGGTAGCTCTGTCCTCCTTGGCTGCGATGCGAACGAGCCTGGTCGCGAAGCAGTCTGCGCAGTTCCTTGATCTCGTCAGACATCGTTCGATTCTGTGCGGTCAACAGTTCGATCTCTTCCTTGAGTTCGCGAATGCTGATCATGGATGATATCCCCTTCACTCGAACGTTGGTAAGCATATTATGAGCATTCACATGTAAAAATAGTCCAACCGCAGCATGCAAAGAAGACCAAAAAAAAAGCCCCTGCGCGAGGGGCAGACCGCCGCATGCGCCGGGGAGGGCTTATGACAGCTTCGAGTGATCCGAATGCTTACAATCCTTGAGCCAAGGTTTCGATGAGCTGCAGAGCATTCTCGATGTTCTCCGAATTGACATGGATGCCGGCATAGATTTCTTCTGCAGCTGTGTGGTATAGATCGCTGATCGGCAGTTTGACTGCATAGAGATGAATCTCGCCAGGCTGCTCCTCAGGATCGAGACCGGAAGGCAAGGTCTGGGCGTAGACAAGATTCTCCTCGCCGACAGAAGCCTTCAGCCGCTCCTCATACTCGTCCAGCGGCTGGTACAATTCGAGGTTTACCAGGGATTGGAACTGGTAATTGTCCGTCATATAGACATCGGAACGATCGACCACGAGGTTGACAACAGCCTTTTGTTGAAAGGCGATGTCGAAGGAATCCCTGACTTCCAAAGGAAGATAGGTGTGACTCGCGACGACCCGCTGCCATTCGGGTTTCGCAGCCATGATCCTCTCCTCGATCAGCTCCAGATCAGGTTCATAGAAGTTGCCGTACATCATGAAGGTAGCATCAGGCGGCGGGAGCTGCGCGAGGCGTGCTTGCTCCAGTCGATTCTCTATGATGGTATTGATGATGTAACCGATTCCGATCAGGATGATCAGTCCTGCGATGACATGCCACTTATAGTAAGTCCAGAAATGTTCCAACTTCTCGACCCGCGGATTGCGCTTCGGTTTCGCCGCACTTTCCATCTCATGGAAATGTTGGAGAATCCGCCGGTAGGCCTCGTTGATCTTCTCAAAATCAAAGCTTTCGTCCTTCTCCTCAGGCTTGGCGCGGCGATTGGCACGGTCCTTGCGAACCCAGACGGCGTACTGTTTCTCAACTTCCTCTCGCTCGGCCGACTCGGGCAAACCCATAATCTCATATGCTTCTTTCAGATCCATGCGCGATTACTCCTTCGTATATAGTAGTAGGACCTGTTCAATCTAATTAAATTCTAATCAATATAAAGGCAAAAATAAAGTCGGACACTGACTAGAATAGGAAGTCTGAACCATCAGCGCATGGCTCCCAGAGAAGGACCCCCTTGATTATGCCCCGGCTCCTTCTAATATCGTGTGCTTGCCGTCTCCGTCTCCAGACGCTGCCGCACGCTGCCTTTCCGCATTCACCCGCTTTCCCATCGGACGCTCTTGATACTTCTCAATCATGCTTAGGAAGCGGTCAAACAGATACACGCAATCCTCAGACCCGGGAGAAGCCTCGGGATAGAACTGCACGGAAAAAGCGGAGTGTTTGGGATGCATCAGCCCTTCGATGGACTGGTCATGCTGATTGAGATGGGTAACGATGAGCCCGCTCCTCGCCAGAGAAGACGGCTCCACGGTATATTCATGGTTCTGCGAAGTGATCAGGCTGCGGCCGGACAAGAGATCCTTCACCGGTTGACTGCCGCGGTGATCGGAGGTCATACGAATCGTATCCGCACCGCTTGCCAGAGCAAACACTTGATGTCCCAGCCCGATCCCGAAGAGAGGAACGGTGCCCAGCAATTGCTGGACGACAGGAACGGACGTGGACAATAGATGCTTCGGATCGCCGGGTCCATTGGAGAGCAGGACGCCGTCCGGTCCAAGATCGAGAATCTCCGAAGCGGGCGTATCGTATGGCACGATGACAAGATCAACGCCGCGGTCGATGAGCGCTTGCATGATGCTCATCTTGCAGCCATAGTCGATAATGACAACGCGCTTGCCGCTGCCCCGGCCGATTCTTGTGCCGGGGATGCGCTGAACGTGGCGGGTGGAGACGCGGGCGACGAGATCAGCGGGTTCGGGATCCGCGTGCAAGCGCTCTTTAAGTTCCGCATCGGTCTTGTCATACGTAGTCAGGACGGCTTTCATCCGGCCGCGGCGGCGCAGGATGCGCGTCAGCATGCGCGTATCGATGTCTGAGATGCCGATGATGCCGTGTTTTTTCATGAACATATCCAGGTCGCTGACCGCCCGCCAATTGCTCGCATAGTCGGCGTACTCACGTACGATGATCCCCTGTACCCAAGGCGTAAGGGCCTCGCTGTCCTCGCGGCTCAGACCGTAATTGCCGATAAGCGGATAGGTGAAGGTCAGGATCTTGCCGCTGTTCGCAGGATTCGTCAACATCTCCTGATAGCCGGTCATACCTGTATAGAATATGAGATCACCGACCGTTTCTCCTTGGGCGCCGAAGGCCTTCCCGGAGAGGACGGTGTCGTCAGCCAAATAAAGTTTCGCTTTCACTGTCCATACCCCTGTTCATGAAAAGATTTTATTGTATTACTATACATCATAGTGAATAAATATACAATATATTTGTGACATTTGTTAATAGATCGATTGGAAGAGAAGACGCGATCGAGATGATGCTGGCAGAGGCTTCAGCTGTGCAGGTCGGTACGGCCAGTTTCATCCGGCCGACGGCGATGATCGAGATCTTGGATGGGATCTGCGATTATATGCTGCGCTATGGCATTCGGGAGATCCGCGAGCTTGTCGGCAAGGTTGAAGTTTGAGCATAAGAAAACGGATCCTTCAGCGCATAAGCGCGAGCCGGCTGCAGAACCGGCTCCCGTGTTAGACCCGCAGAACGGTTGAGTTCAGAGGCGGGCTGCACTGAGGAGATCCATTTAGCTGTAGATATGGGAAGCTGCTGTTTGCTCAGAACATGCATGGAAGAAGTTACGTTCGCCTATGGCACGAGTTATGCCATATGACTTGAGTTACGCCATAAATTTAATGCACACCGGTTTGGATACGCTGAGCTCGAAGCCCGTCGCCTGCAGGGTGCCGGTCTCTGCATCGCGGGCGAAGGTGACGATGTTGTTCGTATCGCGGTTGGCCGCGAGCAGGTAGCGGTCATCCGGCGATAAGGCGAAGTTGCGCGGATGCCGGCCCTCGGTCGATACATGTTCTACCAGCGTCAAGCGGCCGCTGTCAGGATTGATCGCATAGACGACGATGCTGTCGTGACCGCGGTTGGAGCCATAGAGGAAGCGTCCGTCCTTCGAGATATGGATATCCGCGCAAGCGTTGTCCGCTGCTGAGTAATCCGAAGGCAGTGTGCTGATCGACTGGATCTCCTTCAAGGTGCCCGCTTCTTCGTCATATTCGTACACGTTCACCGTCGAATCCAGTTCGTTGATCACATAGCCATAGGGCTTGGCAGGATGGAAGGCAAAATGCCTCGGACCTGCACCGGGCTGCACGGCCGTTCGGCTGTGCGGGATCAAGCGGCTGTTCTCCGCATCCAGCTTATAGATGATGATCTGATCGATGCCGAGATCGCAGCAAACCGCGTAGCGGTTGTTTCTATCGATGAACACGGAGTGGGGGTGCGGGCTCTGCTGGTTCGGATGAACGCTGGAACCCTCATGCTGGTGCACCTCTCGGATCGGACCGATCGTGCCGTCGGCTTCGATCGGGCAGATGCCGATCGTCCCGCCGTGATAGCTGGAGACGATGAGACTGCGTTTCGTTGCGTCCAAGGTGATATGGCAAGTAGGCTCGATCGTCGGCTGTTTGTTCAGGAGCGACAAGTTTCCTTCCTCGGTGATCTGGAAGGCATAGGCTTCCGCTGTCTTCTTGCCTTGCTCGTCCATCACTGAACCAATGGAGTACAACTTCCGATTCTCCCGGTCAACGGCTAAGAACGTCGGATCTTGCAAACCACTGACTTCACTCTGGATCTTCAACTGCCCCGTCTCCGTGTCATATATGCAAGCATATATACCTGGCCCGGAAGGATCGGCATAGGAACCGATATAAGCAAACAGCTGCTTCGTGTCGGCTGCACTCATCTCAATGATCACTCCTTATCGAAGATTAGGACCTTGTACCAATTCCCCTATACCGTATCATGACGCATCAGGATAAGCAACCTGATGATCGAATCTAGGGCAGCTGCAAGCGGCTGATTCACCGCCTTAAGCTGCTTATCATACCGTATCTACAACAGCCGGTTCTGCATGCGGTATTCCTTCGGTGCCAACCCGAACTTTCGCTTAAATGTACGATAAAAATACGTATAGCTGGAGAAGCCCGACATCTCGGCTATGAGCTCAAGAGGCATGCTCGTGTAGATGATCCGCTCGCGGGCGAGTTCCAGCCGCACGTCGAGAGCATGCTGCATGATGCTCTTCCCGAACATCTCCTTATAGAGATGAACGGCGCGGGATACGCTGATGTTGAAGTAATCCGCGATGTCTTGCAGCTGGAAGTTGTTCGCGGCATTTTCTTCGACGTAGTTTTTGATCCGGTAGGCGAGGAAGGCGTTCCCTTTCTGCGGGCGGTGTTCGGTGATGATGCGGTCGATGGTCATCAGGATGACCCGCATCAAGTAATCCGTCATCTTCTTAGATTCTGCGGAATCGCGCCGATGCTCAACGACGGTTAAGCGGCAGAGCTGCAGGAATCCTTCCTCCAGGGGCACCTTCAGCTTGAAGGGGCGCGTTCGCTGCTGCCACCAATCCGCTGCCCAATCACCGTCGAAGAAGATAAAATAATCCCCGCTCTCGATCTTGCGTTCGCCCCGATGATCTTCCTCATCGATCTTTAACTCATAGAAGGCATCCGGGGGCACGATCAGCACATCCCCGGCTTCGACGAGCTTGAATTCACCGTCGATCCATGTGCGGCTCAGTCCCTCGGTCTGGATGCGGAGGAGGAAGCTTGACCGGGGTTCATTTTTGCCGTAATAGGGCTTCTGATGATAGGCATATCCAGCGGCATATACCTGGACTCCGAGATGTTCCTGATGCGGCTTGTTCATCGGCGTTCCCCCTTGCACTTGCTGCTCCCATGATTCTTGCTGCCATTATTATAGGAATTGGCGATCAGGCTTGTAAACTGCAAAACCGCAAGCCGCATAAGTTAGAGAGGCTTCAAGAATGGGTGTTTGAGATCATTCGTAAAAAAATGGTTGACACCTGTATGGAAATCGTGGTAATTTACCGATATCATGATAAGTTTGCGAAAGGAGGGGTCATCATCATGATAAAGTTTAACGTTATTCTTCTGGGTGGGATGAAATTGAATAAGATTCATGATGCGGCCTCCGCAGCGAACTTAGCGGTTGAAGGGTTGGTATGCCCATAAACGACGTTTCGTTCCGAATGAGTTTCGAATGCGCGGGCTGCTAGATCCGCAGCGTGCGCTTTTTTGTATGCGAAGATTCTGAGCACATCGCTGGGGCGGTGTGTTTTTTTGTCTTTATCTTGGGGTCTATCACTCAGGAATCATGATCGAGATTTCACCAGTCGGAGCTCGTGATGGTTCCTTCTGTTCAGCGGATACAGGGGGTAGAGGTTTATGTTTGGGATCGTACACAAATTGGGTTGGTTCTTCCGCCAGGAGTGGAAGCGATATACCATAGCAGTGATCTGTCTGTTGCTTACCGGGGTCTGTGAGATCATCCCGCCGATGCTGATCGGTCGATCGATCGATGAGATTGCGATGGGCACGATTACTTGGCAAAGTCTCACGGAGACCCTGCTGCTAATCGCAGCGATTGCCATCTTCGCATATATCGTGAACTACGTCGGAATCGTCCGCTTGTTCGCCGGCTCCCATCTGGTAGAGAGAATGCTGCGTTCCAGATTCTTGCGCCAGTTGCTGCGGATGACGCCGTCCTTCTATGAGCGGAACCGTACCGGCGATCTCATGGCGCGGGCGACCAACGACCTCCATGCGGTTTCGATGACCGCCGGCTTCGGTGTGCTGACGTTCATCGATTCGACGCTGTGGATGGGAACGGTCCTCATCACGATGTGCACTTTCATCTCATGGAAGCTGACGCTGGCCTCGATCCTGCCGCTGCCGGTGCTGGCGATCCTCGTGAATATCTACGGCAATTGGATCCACCGTCGGTTCACTGCGGCGCAGGATGCCTTCGGCCGGATGAATGATGATGTGCTGGAGACCGTTTCCGGCATTCGCGTGATCCGTGCCTTCGTGCAGGAGAAATCGGCGATGCAGCGCTTTGCGAAGATCACGCAGGATGTCCTGGACAAGAATCTTTCCGTCGTGCGCATCGAGGCGCTTTTCGATCCGACGGTGAAGATCCTCGTCGGGGCGAGTTACTTGATCGGGCTGTGTTACGGAGCCTATCTCGTCTACCACAGCGAAATGACGATCGGAACTCTTGTGACGTTCAACGTCTACCTCGGCTTCTTGATCTGGCCGATGTTCGCCATCGGCGAGATGATCAACATCATGCAGCGCGGCAACGCCAGCATGGATCGGGTAAACGAGACGCTGGCGGCCAAGGAAGACGTTCAAGATGCTGTAGACCCGGTGGAGGTGGAGGTGCCGGAGCGCATCGAGTTCCGTTCGGTGACCTTCCGCTATCCGTCATCCAAGGCGGATAATCTCGTCGATATCTCCTTTACGATCGAACGGGGGCAGACCATCGGCATCGTCGGCCGCACAGGCAGCGGCAAATCGACACTGCTCAAGCAGCTGCTCAGGGAGTATCCGCTCGGCGAAGGATCGATCACGATCTCGGGCGTGCCGATCGAGCAGATTCCGTTCGATCAGCTGAAGAGATGGTTCGGGTATGTGCCGCAGCAGCAATTCCTCTTCTCGAAGCCGCTGCGCGATAACATCCTGTTCGCCAATCGCGGAGCAAGTGAGGAGCAGCTGGAGCAGGCCCTGGAACTGTCCGCCCTTAAGAAGGACATGAAATTTCTGCCGCAAGGTTTGGATACGCTGGTCGGGGAGAAGGGGGTCGCGCTCTCCGGCGGTCAGAAGCAGCGCGCGTCGATCGCACGGGCTCTGGTTGCTGAACCGGAGATCCTCATCCTTGATGACGCCCTTTCGGCCGTCGATGCCCGTACGGAGGCGGAGATCATCGCGAATATTCGCCGCGTCCGCCGGGGCAAGACGACTCTGATCGCGACGCACCGCATGTCGGCGGTGGCCCATGCGGATCTGATCCTCGTACTCGATGAGGGACGCATCGTCGAACGGGGAACCCATGATGAACTGATGGCCCTTGGCGGCTGGTATAAGATACAGTATGAACGCCAGCAGCTGGAAGGGACGATGATCGAAGCGGATCAGGATGTAATCGAAGTTGGTCACAAGAGAATTCCGGTTGGTCAGGATATGATTCAAACTGGTCCGAACAGGTCCGATTCCGGTTCATCGATGAACGAAGCTGGCAAGAACAGCATGCAAGTTAGCCCGGATCGTCCCCAATCTGACCGGAATATAACCCGGTCTGATCATGAAAGCAGGTGATAGGATATGAGCATAGATATAGATATATTCGATCTGGATCTCAACCGAAAAACGCGCAAAGAGCTGCGCACCGGCAGACGACTCATCCAATATGCGATGCGCTATAAGATCCATCTAATCAGTGCGCTCATCATGCTGCTGATCGCCGTGGGGACGGACATCGCCGGTCCTCTGGTGGCGAAGCGGATCATCGATGAGCATATCGCCGGCATCGAACGGCCTTGGTATGAGACGGCGAGCAGGGACAGCTATGCCGTCTCCTTCGAAGGCAAACATTATAAGCGAGCAGACCGCTTTGCAGAAGGGGAAGAGCGGGGGAGCGAGGCAAGGATCCTGCAGATCGGCCAGCGCTTCTACTGGATCCCGCAGAGCATCGAAGCCGATGGACAACGCAGTGTAACGGAGACAGGGCAGATCCGCATCACCGCTGAGGATGGAAGTGTGCATGAATATGCGGGTAAACCCTTGCAGGTCAATGAGGTGCTGCCGTTCTTCATGAGCGAGCTTAGCGGCGTGCTGCAGCTCAGTGCTTTTTACTTCGGATTGATCTTGATCTCGGCGCTGTTCAGCTACGGGCAGCGGTTCTATCTTCAGTACTCGGCGAACCGCATCATCCGCGATATGCGCACGCAGGTGTTCGCCCATATTCACCGTCTGCCGGTTCGCTTCTTCGATAACCTGCCGGCGGGGAAGGTCGTCTCGAGGGTAACCAACGACACCGAGGCGATCCGCGAGCTGTATGTCACTGTGCTGGCGAATTTCTTCTCCGGTGCCGTGTATATGATTGGAATCCTCGGCATGCTGTTCCTCCTGGATGTGCGGCTGGCGCTGATCTGTTTGTTCATCATTCCGGTGCTGGCAGTGTGGATCTATTTCTACCGTAAACTGGCTAAGCGTTATAACCGGATCATCCGCAGTGAAGTGAGCGAGATGAACGGCAGGATCAACGAGGCGATCCAAGGGATGCCGCTGATCCAAGCGTTCCGCAAGGAACAGGAGATCTTCGAGGAGTTCGAGGAACACAACATGCGGCACTTTACGTACCGCAATAAGATGCTGAATCTTAATTCCTTAACGGGATGGAATCTGATCGGCGTGGTGCGTAATATCGCTTTCGTAGCGATGATCTGGTATTTCGGCGGGGTTACGCTGACGGGGGCTGCCGGCTTTGTTACCGTCGGGGTGCTCTATGCTTTCGTCGATTATCTGAATCGATTGTTCCAACCCGTGGTGAACATCATCAATCAGCTGCCGAACTTAGAGACGGCCCTCGTCTCGGCGGAGCGGGTGTTTGTCTTGATGGATCAAGAGGGCGAGGACGTATCCGAGCAGCGCATCGAGCGCTATCGGGGCGACGTGGTCTTCCGCGATGTTTGGTTCGCTTATCAAGATGATGAATATGTGCTCAAGGGCATCAACTTTGAGGCGAAACAAGGGCAGACGGTGGCGCTTGTCGGTCATACCGGCTCCGGCAAGAGCTCGGTGCTCAACCTCCTCTTCCGTTTCTACGATCCGCAGAAGGGCAGCATCACCATCGACGGCATCGATATTCGCAAACTGCCAAGACAGGCGATGCGCGAGCATATGGGCATCGTGCTGCAGGATCCCTTCCTGTTCACCGGCACGATCTTATCGAACGTGTCCCTCGATGATCCGTCGATCACGCGGGAGCAGGTGGAGAAGGCCCTTAAGGATGTCGGTGCGGAACGGATGCTGAGGCGCCTGCCGCGTGGACTGGACGAACCGGTGCACGAGAACGGCGGGACGCTGTCCTCCGGGGAGCGGCAGCTCATCTCCTTCGCCCGCGCTCTGGTGTTCAATCCAGCGATCCTCATCCTCGATGAGGCGACATCGAACATCGATACCGAGACGGAGGCGATCATCCAGGAGGCGTTGGAGGTCGTGAAGAAAGGACGTACGACCTTCATCATCGCGCACCGTTTATCGACGATCAAGAACGCCGATCTCATCCTCGTCATGGACCGCGGCGAAATCGTCGAGCGCGGCGATCACGACACCCTGATGAAGCTGCGCGGCCGCTATTATCAGATGTATCAGATGCAGCTGGGCGAAAGCCGCGCTGCGGCGTCGGCCACAACTGCGGGATAAGCGGATTTGAGGAGTATTGCATATGCGAATTAATGCGCATTTGGATAAGCGGATGTGCGAATAAGTGCATATGCGAATATAAGTGACATGCAATAAGCAGATCATCGAAATACCTGCTGAATATGCAGCGGAACTGCAAGCTTGCTGTACGCATCTGCACGGTATCATCATGATGGTGATGGGGTGCAGCCATGCGTGCGGCAGGCTTTTTTGTATAAGGCAGGGGGAGATGATGCGGGATCGGGTGGAGTTTCAGCAGGATGCGGTATGGTAAGGGTGAGTGGTGTATGGTAGGGAAGGGCGGTGGATCGTATCGCGATGGTGTCGGATCGTGTCCCGATAGCGGAAGGTAATGGCAGTGGATGGTGATGCAGTGGATCGCGTCCTTATAGCGGAAGGTGATGGCGGTGGATAGTGATGCAGTGGATCGAGTCCTTATAGCGGAAGGTGATGGCGGTGGATAGTGATGCAGTCGGATCACGACCGGAAGGCGATGGATGTCGGCGGATGATGATGGCAGATGATGGACAATGCCGTGTCGGATGTAGGCAGGATGGCGGCAGATGACCATATGATGGAGATGCGGTGGATGACGATGGTGACGGAGCGGATGGGGAAGTTTGTGGCGGGTGGAGCCCGGGCGTTTTATACGAAAATTAGGACAGAAACCTCAGAGGAATGGGCTAAGATCCGGTTTTTGATCCAAAACAGCCAAATAAGGTCCTCTTGTTCCGTTAGCACACGCATGCGCACAACATGCAAACACAACTGCAAGCGCTGCAGCACACGCACAGCTGTTGCATCCCCGCAACCCTCGCTAACGGAACTACAGTACGCTATTTCGTCGAAAAGCGGTGTTATATAAATCTAACGGAACTACAGTGCGCTATTCGCATCGCATCCATGGGAACCAGATCCAAAACGATGAAATAACGCACCCAGGTTCCGTTAGCTCGAAAAAACCTCCCCAAACAGCCAAATAAGGTTCTCCTGTTCCGTTAGCACCGGCATGCGCATAACATGCAAACGCAGCTGCAATCGTCGCAGCACACGCGCAGCTGTTGCACCCCCGCAACCCTCGCTAACGGAACTACAGTACGCTATTTCGTCAAAAAGCGGTGTTATATAAATCTAACGGAACTACAGTACGCTATTCGCATCGAATCCATGGGATCCAGATCCAAAACGATGAAATAACGCACCCAGGTTCCGTTAGCTCGAAAAAACCTCCCCAAACAGCCAAATAAGGTTCTCCTGTTCCGTTAGCACCAGCGTGCGCACAACATGCAAACACAATGCGATTTTATCCTAAAAATCGCACAAAATCCATTGGAGCAGTAGACGCGGTAGGCAATGCAATCTAAGCGCTCCCGTACAGGAAATACATCAAAAACAGCAAGCACACACAGATCATACAATACACACCACCCAGTGCTTACTGCGCACACCTCGCAGCACCTACCACACAGCACATACGCACACACTTCACAGCACACGTTACACAGCACATACAGCACACACTTCACAGCATGCGCAGCACACAGCGCATACAGCACACACGTCGCAGCACGAATCACACAGCATACAGCGTACACACATACCAAAGAAAAAACGCCGAACGGCCATGCCGTCCGGCGTTTTTGTATCGCGTCAATTATCTATTATGCAGTGATGTCAATTATCTATTATGCAGTGATATTAAAACTTCACCAGACCATCGATATCAACCGGCATGCCGGTGCGGATGGAGATGTTGCCGGCGATTCCGGTGAGGATGGACATTGCGCCATCGATGTGGCTGGCTGCACGGTTCAGCGGGTCGTCCTGCGGTACGCCGAACAGGTCGTTCAGCATGATCGGGTCACCGCCGCCGTGGCCGCCTTCGGCCTCTTCGATCGGTACGTTGTACGGCTCACCGAACATCGGGAAGACGTTGATCGTCTTGCCGACTACAGCACCTTCCAGCGCTTTGTCGCCGCCGGAGTTGATGTAGGATTGCTCGACAACCTTCGCTTCGATACGGCCTTTGCTGCCGTTGATCGCGATGTTGAAGCCCTCCCAAGGCAGGTAAGCGTTTAAGGAATAGGTCATGATCGCCTTGTTCTTGTACTGTACCAGCACGCCCATCGTATCTTCGATGCTGATGCCGTCGCCGAATACGCTTTGGTCACGCTGGTAACCGTCTTCGGACTCTGCGTCCAGATACATGGCCTTCAGGTGAGGGTTCTCTGCCAGCTGGATCGCGAACGGATCGTTCTTCGCAATCTCGCTGCCATGCGCGCGTTGATAGAACTTCGTCACGCCTCTGCGCTCCGCATTTTCGCGTCCGTAGAAGCGAAGATCGCCCAGGGCGAATACGCGCTTCGGCTGTGTATCCAGCCAGAAGTTAACGAGGTCGAAGTGGTGCGTCGACTTGTGTACCAGAAGACCGCCGCTGTTCCGCTTATCGCGGTGCCATCTGCGGAAGTAGTCCGCACCATGCTGCGTGTTCAGCAGCCATTCGAAATGAACGGAGTATACTTCGCCGATCACACCGTCGCGAATCAGTTCGCGAATCTTGGTATTATGCGGTGCATAGCGGTAGTTGAAGGTTACACGCAGATTGCGGCCTGTCCGCTTCACGGCATCGAGGATTTCCTGGCATCTTTCTTCGTCGATGGTCATCGGTTTCTCCGAGATGACGTCGCATCCGAGCTCCATCGCACGGATAATATAGGTATGGTGTGTGCGGTCCATCGTCGTCACGATGATATAATCCGGTCTGGTCTCACGAATCATATCATCGAAACGATCGGCTGTATAGGCAGGTACCGGCGGATGATTGTATTTCTCTTGCAGCAGTTTGTTGGAGTAGTCCATGCGAATCGAGTTGATGTCGCAGAAAGCGACGAGTTCAGAGGTCTCACGGAAATCTCTGACAAGGGCTCCCCAGAAAAACTCCGCCCGGCCGCCTGTACCGATCAGTGCATATCTTTTGCGTTGTGCCATGGGATCCATAACCTCCTTCATTCTTTGTCTCCATCATAGTCAATTTAGGTTAAAATATCTTTGTATAAATTGCTTATATCGTGATAAACTTTGCGTATATTGCTATAATCTAAGTGTGAACCTCTGTGCGGGCACGATAGGAGGGGAAGAACGATGGCCCATAAGAAGATCATCCACATCGAACGGTCGCGCCATGATCAGCGGATGGATATGATGTACAGTCACTTTCATGACCGGTATGAAATCTATTACCTGCTGTCTGGAGAGCGGTTTTATTTTATAGATAATCAGATGTATCTGGTGCAAGCCGGCGATCTTGTCTTCATCGACCAATATGCGCTGCATCAGACGAGGGATACGGGAATCTCGCATCATGAACGGATCTTGATCGAATTTGCTCCAGAGTTCTTGAAGCCGCTGCAGATAGAAACATCGGATCTCTTGTCCGAACTTTTCATCAGAGGCGGGCAGATCATTCGGCTGGCAGCGAAAGAGCGCAAGGAGATCGAATCCATCCTCTTCGAGCTGGTGCGGGAAAGTGCTAAGCAGCAAGCCTTCGGTGAACTGAACATCAAAATGCTGCTCGTCCATCTGCTCATCCGAGCGGCGCGCAGCAATCCCAAGTCGCTGGAACAAAGGGATGTCTTCCATCCGACGCTGCGCGAGATCATCGGCTGGATCAGCATGAATTTCCGCGATCCGTCCTTAAGTTTGGAACAGATCTCGGAGAAGTTCTCGATCAGCAAGTATTATTTGTGCCGTTTGTTTAAGCAGAATACCGGCTATACCTTCACGAGTTATGTCAATCTGCTGCGCATCCGGGAAGCCCAGCGCTTGCTGCGTGAGACCGATGATAAAATCATGACGATCTGCGAGCGTTCCGGATTCGAGAACGTCCATCATTTCTGCCGCGTCTTCAAACAGATCTCTCATGTCTCGCCAATGCAATACCGCAAGGAATATCAGGAAACCCTTAAGGAACACCCAGAACATTCTTCTATTTTGAAATAAAGTAAAGAAGATAGATCGGAATATATGGAATTAATTTTGTTGATTTTGTGTAAATTTCGTCGATTCCCCTGAATGCAAGTTATGAGTTTATATCAAAATGAACGAAAGTCTGCTACAATGGACATAGTGACAACAATCATGCGATCACGAACAATATGTATGCATCATGAACCCATCATGAACCTATATGAGAAAACATGATCATGAACCGATGATGAACCGATCCGATCGTGAAACCATCATGAGACCAGAATGAACGGACTACAGCAGGGGAGTGACGTCTTGAAATCTGCAAATACGAAGTTATTGCTGCGGCTTTTTATGTCCTTTCTTAAGATCAGTCCCGTCACCTTCGGCGGCGGATATGCAATGCTTCCCCTGATCGAACGGGAGATCGTCGAGCGGCGGCGCTGGCTGGAGGAGCAGGAGATGCATGAGGTCTTCACGGTGGCCGGTTCCGTGCCGGGAGCCATCGCGATCAATTCCGCTGCTTATGTCGGCTATCGTCTGGCGGGACCTTGGGGGGCTGCGGCAGCGACGATCGGAGTGCTCCTGCCCACCTTCCTTATCGTGCTGCTGCTCAGTCTATTCTTCCTCCAGATTCAGCATCATCCAGTCGTCGCGGCGGCCTTTACGGGGATTCGGGCCTCGGTCATCGCCTTGATCGCTTATGCGGCCTTTCGTTTCGGCAGGACGGCCGTCGTTGATCTGGGTTCGGCGGCGTTGTTCATTCTTGCGCTGGTCCTGCTGACCGTTTTCGACGTACATCCGCTGCTCATCATCATCTGCGGAGGTGTCGCAGGCATCTGCCTTGTCTATATCCGCGGCAGATTGGGATATGGCAAGAGACTGCAGAAGAAACCGCCGGCGAAGGGGCAATCCTCGCAGATGGATCTCGGTGAGGGGATCTGAAGGGGGATGACGGCTTGATCTATTTGCAATTGTTTGTTGTTTTCCTCATCGTCGGGCTCCTCTCCTTCGGCGGCGGTTATGCCATGGTACCGCTTCTGCATGAATTCATCGTTGACCGCAGCGGCTGGATGAACGGCGCGGAATTCACCGATATGGTCGCGATCGCCGGCATGTCCCCCGGTCCGATTGCCGCCAACAGCGCGGCGATCGTCGGCTATCATCAAGCGGGACTCTTAGGAAGCGTGATCGCGACAGCGGGCATCGTCTTTCCTTCCTTCGTGATCATCCTCATAGCGGCTGGACTGATGATGCGGATGCGGGGCAAGGGCGAACTGCTGCAATCGGCGTTCTATGGACTTAGACCGGCGATTACCGGTCTGATCGTCTATGCGGCTGTCGCGATGGCGTGGAACAACGGTCTGATCGCACCTTGGTCCTGGCATACGATCAGCCAGCTGCTGATCTTCGCTGGGTGCCTGATTGCTCTGCTCCTCTTCCGAATGCACCCCGTCATCGTCATCCTTGTCTCCGGTGTGGTCGGCGCGGTACTATATAGCTGATATGAACCGGGGGAGTGGTGTTGTGAGGGACCCTGTAGCAAGCCGCCTGCCTAATCGCAAAGCGAAGGAGGTTTTCCAGCGCATCCGCTTGAAGGGAACGATCTCCAAACAGGAACTGCAGGAGGCTACCGGATATACGATCAGCACGCTGACAAGGCTGCTGGAGGAGTTAGTCGAGTTGAGATTCATCGAGGAGACTGGATTCGGCGAGTCCACCGGCGGGCGCCGGCCGACTTTGTACCGAATTCGGGCGGACTACGGATATGTGCTTGGGCTGGATATTTCCCGGGCAACATCGCGCATCGTGCTCTGTGATATGCACCTGAACAAGCTGGACAGCGTTATCTGGCCGATGAATTCCCGCAGCACGCCGGAGCATCTCATCGATGCGGCGGTTGCCGCGGCGAAGGCCATGCTGGCCAAACACCATATACAACATGGGGATGTGCTGGGCATCGGCATTGGAGCTGTCGGACCCCTTGATCGACATGCGGGTATGATCTTCGATCCGCAGGGCTTCCCGGCCGAAGGTTGGATGAGTATACCGATCTGCCGCATCCTCAACGAACGCCTTGCATTGCCGGTCTATCTCGACAACGGAGCGAATACGGCACTGCTCGGAGAATATTGGAGTGATCCAGTGCATCGATCGGATCACATGCTCTATGTGCATGTTGGGGTGGGCATCCGTTCAGCGGTGATGGTGGGCGGTAAGATCGCCCACGGCGCCTTCGATATGGAAGGGGCTGTCGGCCAGATGATCATCCAGAGCGACGGCGCAGCCCCGATCAGCGGCAAGGGCAATTACGGCGCCTGGGAGTCCTATGTGACGACGCATGCGCTGGTACGCACCGCCGTCTCCCAGATCAAACGGGGGCGGGAGTCAAGGATGTGCGGCATGGTCGAGGATGTGGAACAGCTGACTTATGCGCATCTTGAACAGGCCTACGCAGAAGGGGATCCGCTGGCACGGGAGATCTATCTGAATGCAGCGGCGTCCTTCGGGATCGGGCTTGCGAATCTGCTCAATATCCTGCATCCCGAGATCGTCATCCTTGGCGGGCCGATCGCCGGTCATATCGATTGTTTCTATGATGACGGGATCCGCATCGCAATTCAGAACACGTATTATTATCCGGAATATCAGGTGAAGTTTCTTAAGAGCAGGCTGCAGGATGATGCCGTTGCCATCGGTGCGGCGTCGATGGTCATCCAGCAGTTAAGCATCTAGGTACGGGATCAGGCAATTCAGGAAATTGGCACAGGGATTCAGCCGGGTTTGGGCCGGCGGACGCTGTGTCTTTTTTTGTGTTTAGGCAATAAATACTATTGTTCGATCTGGGTCAGATTCCATATATTCGCTGGTGATGCAGGCCCCGAAGGGTTACGATGGTAGGGACGAACAAATCGCAGCATGGGAGGTTACATACTTATGAAGTTATCGAAGATCGCCGCATCCCTGGGACTTGCTCTGGCTGTCGGCTTATTCAGCCCAAGAAGTGAAGCCGAGGCCAAAACGTTCAGCGATGTCAGCGCGGACTACTGGGCGAAGGCGGAGATCGAGTATTTGACGGATCGCGGCATCATCAATGGTTATCGACGCCGATCAGCTGAGGAAGGTCAGCTGATCGGCTTTTTGTGTATGCTGTTTGGCTGCGAGTTGTGGTATGGTTGAAGGAATGATGCGTCATTGATTCTATAAATTAAGAAAGGAACGCAAAAATCCATGAACGTAATCCATATCGACCTCTATCAAGATTGGATCCGCACCGTGCGCGATTACTTTCGCAGCGCGTCGCTTTAACCGAATTATTTTCGCCCCTAATCACCCTAGATCAATGATAAACATCACAATAATAGACCGATAGTCTAAAAATATATAGACACTTCCCGTGTAATCTTCTATACTCAAGTTGGGTTTAGCAAGATGTTACAGCGGGGGAAGTGATAGGGATGCGGGATGTTACGATGCAGAAGCGCCAGCGGGTCATCGATCAGGCGCTGCGAATGTTCGCTGAACGCGGTTATGAAAACGTATCCGTGGACGAGATTCTCCAGGAAGCGGGGATTTCGAAGGGGACGTTCTACCATTATTTTGAGAGCAAAGAGGATATCCTGCTGGATTTCGGCAAGAGCCAGATCGAGATCATCGATCGCTGGGAGGAAGACAGTCCGAAGAACATCGCCTCTCTGGAAGGGCATATCCAACGTCTGTTCATGGAGCTGTCCGATTCTCTCAAGGAGATGCCGAGGCTGATCGGCAGCATGCTCGCCTTAGCTGTGCAGCATGAGAAGGTCGGCGAATCCTATGCAGGGTTGTACAGCCGCCTGCATAAGGCGCTCAGCAAATGGATCCCGGAAGAAGAGAAGGTCGATGCGCTGATCACGGTGTATATCGGCGCTTTGCTGCAATGGTCGCTGGAGGACGGCGGGGATCTGAACGACATGGTGCAGCAGCGGCTGAAGGTGCTGTGGCATGGCATCGTCGATGACGACGGCAAGCTGCGGATCACACCGATCGACCGCTCGCGCAAGATTCGTGTCGGGGTGATCGGCGGAGGTTTGGCCGGTTTAACAGCGGCCGCCTATCTCAGCGAGCATCCGAACATCGAGGGGATCCTGTTCGAACGCAGTCCGCAGCTGGGAGGAAGGGCATTTACTTATGAAAAAGAAGGCTTCACCCTCAATTACGGCGCTCATGCCATCTACGGGATCGACCGCCATACGATCAGCACGGTTCGCCGGGAGCTGGGGCTCTCCTTCAGCAGCAAGCAGGTGGATAAGCGGCAGGTCATCTATGAGAAAAACGGACGAATGACACCGGCGCCCCTCGATGCGATCAACATGCTGCGAACGGAACTGCTCGGACCGATGGAGAAGGTGCGCTTCGTCGGCGAGATCGTCAGCATCGTCACCAACATCCATAAGATGAAGAATTATGCCGCACTCGGAGATTTCCTCGCGGAGTCGACGGTGAGCGATGAGATCAAGGAGCTGTGGGAACACCTCGTCTGTTCGAATTTCTTCATCTCGCCGGAGGATGCGCGCAAGGTGCCGGGTCAGGTGATCTGCGAATATTATCAGAATCTCTTCCTCGCGCAGCGGCCGGTCAGCTACATCCTGGGCAGTTGGGCGGTGATCACCAATCAGTTGTCGCAGAAGGTCGAGCGTTCCGGAAGATGGGAGCTGTCGGTGCGGGAGGCCGTCGAGGAGGTGGCGGCGGAAGGGGAGCAGTTCCGCTTGACGACGAAGAAGAGAAGCGAGCTCTTCGACTATGTGATCATCGCCATGCCGGTGCAGCATGCGGCGAAGCTGCTCAAGGGAACGCCCTGGGAAAGCGAGCTTGCCCCTTATGAGAACAACGAATCGACGGAGGTGCTGGTGTACGACGTCGGTTTGAAGCGGGTGGTGAACCGGCCGTTCTCCTATATCAGCGATATCGATCGCAAGGTGTTCATCAGCGACATCTCGGCGACGGATCACACGATCGCGCCGCCGGACGGTCAACTGCTGCAGGGTATCGCTTATCTGCATGACAACTTCGAATCCGATGAGGAGCGTAAAGCTTATCAGGAGCGGCGCGTGGCGGAGATGGAGCAACTCTTCGACCGCCATTACCCCGGTTGGCGTGACGAGATCGTCGTGAAGCGGATGTCGAAGAAGGCGATGGTGCAGAGCGTGAAGCATATCGCGGGCAATCGCATGCTGCCGGTGCAGCTGGAGGGCGTGCCGTTCTTCTTCTGCGGCGATGGCTGCGAAGGGAAGGGGCAGCTGGCGGAGCGAGCCTTCTCCAGCGCACGGGAGGCAGCGCGGCTGCTCGTGAAGAGTTTGCAGTAGGAGCGTTGTATAGAGTTGTATGACAGAAGAATTTTTTGAAGTGCATTCGTATGTTGGAGATCGCGCCTCAGGTGATGGACCTGGGGTGTTTGTTTGTATTCTGTGGTGAAGAGCTTGCTTAATGAACGGTATACTTGATACATACTTGCAGTGGACATCTAGAAGGGGGAACGGTTATGACCCGTTTGGAACCAAGCACGTCGTGAACTTCGCTGACTCGGATGCGACGGGCCATGTACATATGGGACTAACTCATTATATGAAGAAACTGTACCCCGAAGTTGAGATCCCGGTTTCCACCCTGCGAGCGCGTTTCGCCGATGATCACTGCGGCCTCAGAGAGGGGAGCATCGGAAGGTACGGGATCGAATGGTTGACGATGGAGGATCATTTTGGGAAGATGGTCGATTATTATGCTTTGGATTTTGCATTTGCTGCCGATGAGCCGAGGTGCGAGGTAAGCTTTGAATTTGTGGTGAATCAGAGTTGATCAAGCAATCGCATAGTTCGAATTTACTAAAATAACAGAATTCCACTGGAATATATTGACGAAAGGATCTGCCCGTGGTAAGTTGTAGGTAGTTCAAATGGAATATTCGCGCGCGGAAGAACCGTCTTTTACAACATCTGTTGCAGAAGACGGTTTTATTTTTTGGTGGAATGGAAGGAAAGGGAGATGAAGATGAGAAAGATGTTCATCATCTTGGCAGCACTGCTGCTGTTAACACCGCCGCAGTTGGTGCATGCTGAGCACGATCAGGCTTATGTGGGTATTGAGGAGCTTCTTGCTGAGTCTGATGAGGTTGATGGGACTGATGCAGAAGGCGCGGAGTCTTATGCTGAGTCTGGAGAAACTTATGATGATGCCAGAGAATCTGTTACAGATTCCGTTTCTGTTGAGTCTTATGCAGATTCTGAGAATGCTTATGCAGCAACCGATGAAGCTCTTGCAGAATCTGTTGAGACTGATGCTGAAACTGGTGAGTCTGTTGCCGAAACCGGTGAGGCAAATGACTATACTGGTGACCCCTCTTCGGAGACGGCCGCATCCTTGCCTTTCCCGGATATTCGAGGGCATTGGGCGGAGGAGATCATCATGCAGTATGCGGATGGCGGCATCATCAACGGCTTTCCTGACGGAACCTTCCGGCCGGATCAGCCAGTGACGACGGCGGAGTTCATCGTGATGGTTATAAACAGCGGTACACGCGTGGATGAGCAAGGAGTGCGCGATTGGGATGAAGCGTTTCTGGAACGGATCGTCACGCAGTCGAAGAAGAACATCTTGAAGTTTGCCGGGCATGATTTTAGTTACGGAGATCCTTGGTATCAGAACTATGTGGATATGGCGATGAACATCTCGCTCATCGGCAGGTTTCAATTCGAGGAAGAGTATACAAAGCCGTTGACTCGGGAGAAAGCAGCATCCATCGCTGTGAATTTCAGCATGGTATATGATGGGTTCATTCAGAATGAATACGGCGATATAGCGGCGACGATATTTAAGGATTTTCGGCATTTTAGCAGCATGTATGCACGTTTTGCCGGCAAGGCAGCTATTCTCGGACTGATGCAAGGCGGTCCGGGCGGGGAGTTCAATCCGCAGAGGCAGCTGACGCGGGCTGAGGCATTGACGATCATCTCCCGCATCCATGATAAGAGCTTACGTGAACCTGCTGAGATTGACTTGAGTCCGTATCCGTATGCGATCGTACCCGGAGCAAACGGCTATCCGGATCAGGTGCACATCTTTATGAATGAGAAACAGAAAGAGGTTTATGAGATTATTGTACAGGCTGTTAGACATGAAGATGATTTTTTCTCAATTCAAGAGTTTTCTTCTTTTTATTTTTATGAAGACGAAAGTCAATATGAAAGACATATGGAATCTAGAGATTTGCTTGATGGATTACTAAGATATGACTTAGGAGTAGGACCTTTAGGATCAGGATTTGACCTGGTGATCAAAGCAACTGAAGAAACACTAGATAGATATGAAAACATTTTAGATATTTTATTAGAATCGATCTTATACGATGATTACATAGAAGCAAAGCTATTTATTTTGGAAAATTACAAAAAAATACATGAGACTGAATATATCACAAATTACTATTCTGAAAAAGAAGTAGGGGACTATAAAATACTTATAAGTTATTTCTATAGGGAAATTCCTTACTTTTCTATTCGATTCGAATAGAGAGTGTAGAATTGCGTGAGATAATTTTGGTTCAACGAAGTATTTGTGTACGGAAGAACCGTCTTTTCCACAAAAGATGTTGGAAAAGACGGTTTTATTTATGGTTATAGGAAGGAATCAACAATCAAATAGCAACTATTTGAGTTATATTGAATCTCTTTGATCTCTAATCTCTTAAAGAATTGCAACAAATATAAGGCGGTGATTTGAGTTTGATTAGAAAGGTCATAATTATTGTGTTATGCCTATTCACTATAATGCCATCAATTTTCCCTCCAATACTCTTAGCAGAAACTCAATATGAACTATGTATTAGATTATATAAAAACAGATTTGATGTACCTCCAGGATTTCCTTACTGCAGCACAAACGGATATCCATTTCAGCAAAAGTTATGGGATGACTTAGGAGTTATCGTATACGGAAATCCAGAGCTGTTGCCTTTTAACCAGGGGCCAAGAAACTTTAAGGCGGGTTACGCTGATCCTCAGCATGAAATAGATTACCCCGATGGGGGCGGTCCTCTTACTCCCAAACATCCGTATTTTACGAAAAACGGGGTTAAGGGGGAATACCGTTATCTTGGTTATGATCGAAACGGGCAACCTTATGTAAATCCGTATTTCATACCTGATATGAGAGTACAGAAAGGTTCTGAAAGAACTTGGGTTTACCGTCCGTGGTCTAATCCTCTATTAAAAAACGTTTCTAATCAACCTAGTAATATCAGCCCGATGTTAGCCTCTGTTTATAGAAGTTTAGATGATATATACCAACTAAATCGAGTAAACGAAGTCAACAGCATCATCAAATCACAAGCCGTACAAGTCAAGTACTCCACCTTCGCAGAGGATCCGAATAAGAACCTATTCGACTACATCTATGTGACGCAGGATCCTACGGTCTGGGCGCCGGGAGCGGGGACGATGTGGTCCATTGACCATACGGGCAAGATCTGGTATTCCTCGCATGTAATCGACCAGCGGAAGATGAAGTACAACACACCGGTGAAAGCCGGAATCGAACCGGGACCGGGCATCACACCCAATTACAAGATGGAGAAACAAATCCACGACACCTTCGAACTCCCTTACCGAGTAAGCGGCAGGCTGCTGGATGATGCCTATTACCATAACCGCTATGATCGGGTGAAGTATTATACAAGAGATGATGTAAAAAGCTGGGCCCTCACGGTCACCGTTAAGCATCCGGGCAAATCAGCAGTTACCCTTGGCACCTATACAGGCAATGATCTGGTGATTGACCACGGCCGAGCTTACGCTTATACGGATGTGAAGATACCGATCCGCAAGCCCGACTATCCCGAAGGGGGAACGATGGTGATCACGGTAACCGCACAGGTCACCTTCGGAGACGGGGAGAAGCGGCAACATGTCACCAGTTATCAGCAAGGATTCGGAGTCACCCCGCCGCCTCTGCCGGATCCGCCCGATGAACCCGATGACCCCGGCTCTCCATCCCATCCGGGAGGAGGCGATCCGCCTTCGAGCGATCCCGACCCCATATACTGCAGTCCGAACATCGGCGATCACGCCATCGATATCCTGCCCTTCACCGATGTCTCGGAGACGACGGATCTGTCGCGGGTCAGATCGGTCTATGTTACGGTGAACGGCCAGGTCGTCAGTTATGAGCAGTTTTTCTCCGGCCGATATATCTTCGGCGATGATGCCGATGGACTGAATCATGTCTATGTGGAGTATCGTTTGAGCTCGGGGCTGAAGTGCACCTTCGACAAGTGGGTGCTTGTCCATGATTCCAAGCCGCGGGCGGAATTTGATATGGACGGCGGCACTTGGAAGGAGAACCGTACGATCTTCGTGCGGAATACGAGTTCGCAAGCGGTTGATCCCTATGTGGAAGCTCGTTATCCGATCGTCAGCCATGAGTGGTCGTTCGAGGCGCTGGATGGCAGCACCGGCGAGCGCAAGATGGGAACGGACACGGATCTCTACAAGGAATTGATGTACACCAAGCCCGGACGCTATCAGATCTCGCTTACGACGACCAACGCCCTTGGTAGAGTATCGGATGCCTACGTGGTCCAGTTCAGCATCATCGAGGACGTGCCGCCGGCGATTATCCAGCATGCATACTCGAGCGAAGCGGCGCGCGGCGAGACTATTACCTTCTACAACCATGTGGTCAGCATCGACGGCGATGAGATCGTAAACGAAGTGCATCGCATCTATTATGACGAGCGGGGCGACGAGTCTTACAGCAAACTGGTCGATACGATCTTCGGTCCCCTCACGGAATACACGCCGAGGCACGGTCTTGGTCAGTATAAGGTGGTTACGACGGCTGAAGAGGTGTTCGGCCAACTGACGCTCACACAGCATCTTACGGAAGACAGCAAGCGTTCTTCGGCGTCGGAGACCTATTTTAAGGTAGAGAATTATATCCCTTACGCAGACATCTACGCGGATCTCCCCTATGAACAGGCGGAAGTCGAGATCTTCTTCATGCTGGACAAGAACTTGGCACAAGCGAAGATCGATTATGTGAATCAGAACGTCATAGGCATCACGAATCGCTTCCGACAGGAGTCCTTGGATCCGCTCGTCAAAAAATGGGATATGAAAACCTATACCTACTCTAAATCCGTCAGCACATCAAGGAACACAGGAAGCAGTTATCCCAGCTCGACCTACTATTATGATCAGGAGGGTTACAGCGGCACGCTGCAGCGCTACAGTGTCAGCAACAATCCCTATACAACCCATCACACGCGAACTGAAACGGTCACAGAGAACAGAACCTATTATGAATATACTTGTTCCAAAACCTGGCCGGGTTCACCCTGGATGCTGTGGGATGTGAAGGTATGCGGCAATCACACAGAAGATATGTGGTACAAAGTCGTTACCGAGACGATCACGAGGACAATCGAGGTTCCATATACGATCACCCACGACAATTACACAGGGTACTACAGCGGCACCGTTTACCGCCATGTCCGCGAGCCTTACCGCACGCCTTGGGAAAGCACGACTTCTGCTAAGTACATCGTATATATCAGCGACGGTAATATCAGCGAGCCGGCAGACTTCACGAACGTTGTCCAGAAGTCCGATGCGCAGGTGATCTTGGCAGGGAAATCGAGTATCCGGAATCAAGCTCCCCATGATCATTACATCACCAACAACGGTCAATCGATCGAATCCATCATTCAAACCGTTGTGGAGAAAATCGCAGCTCTGAATCCGCCCCGTGCCTCAATGACCGTGCTGGTCAATCAGCCGTTCACGATGCATACGATCGAGATCGATCCGGAGGATGATCCGATCATCCAGCCGCAGACGTTATACGTGCATGACCCGAACTATTACGATAACCCCCAAGGTCGCGCTTCCTATGCCGTATCTGAATATGATGCGAATCATTACCAATCCCAGCTGCTCCGCAACAGTCTGGACAAACCCGGGCTGTATACGATCTACCGCAGGGTTAGAGACAATCCCGTCAGCAAACCGCAGTATTCCTATTACTCCAACGAAGCCTATATGAGCATCGCCGCCCATCGCAAGCCGATCGCACAAGCGGTGTTGGACTGGACCTATAACCCTGCAACCGGACTCTATGAGACGACTTGGGTGGATCAATCCTATGATCTGGATCATCAATATCGGGATCCGCAGCGGGGCATACGGGAGAGGAAGATACGGTTTAGGAGGAACAGCGGTGAATGGCTGTATTATATTCCAGATGAATTGACAGCGGGGAGCTACGAATTGGAATATACCGTCCGTGATATCGAGGGTGCTTGGTCGGATCCCTACAAGCTGACCTTCACGCTCGCTGAGGAGCCGCCGCCGCAGATCGATGCGAAGGCGCGGGCAGAGCTGGCTAGGTTCAGCTTGCGCAATATTCCAGCCAGTGAACAATTGCGAATCTATGAGATCTGGACGAGATATCCTTATCGGCATGATTTGGAAGTAGCGATCTATAACAGCGCAGCAACGACTCGAATGACGACCCCGGTGACCGTGGCCAATCATACGGGGACGAAGCGGGGGAGCGACATCTACTGGGAGGATATCGTCTATACGATTCCAGAGACGCTGCCGGATGGGCAGTATGTTTTACGCCTAAGCGCTGTTGGACAGAATGGGATTAGAGCGGACATCGATTTCCCGATTCGCGTGAACACCCCGATTAATCTTGTGCCGAATCTGGCATCAGAATTGTTAACAGGAGAACTCACCGCCCTGGAAGCAACTACGAGCAAATATGCAAGCAGCGTTACCGTTACGATGTTCAGAGGTACGAGATATGAGAACAGACAAGAGCTTGCAGGAACGCGAAAGGGTGACTTGAAGACATGGCATGCATCCTACCAAGTTCCGGTGATTCCTGACGGACATTATCAGGTCAGATTTACGGCTGTTACACCCAACGGCAATTCGCAGTCCATCGATCGGACTGTAGAAGTGATCAATAATCGTCCGCCCGTTGCAGATTTTACTTGGTCGCCCAGCACGATCTGGGAAGGGGACACGGTATCCTTTAGCAATCGATCTTATGATCCCGACGGGGATCCGCTCACCTATTCCTGGCGTATCACTTATCCGGATGGGACGGTATATACATCGAATAAGCAGCATATTGAACTGCGCTTAACACAGATTGGAAATCACGCTGTTCAATTGACGGTATCCGACGGAAGGTTTACGGATATGAAGCAGGCGGTTTTGGCGGTACGAGAATTGACCCTTGGTGCCGATGTGCATCATACGGATCACTGGTACGAGCACCATCGTGAGGCAGGACATGAGACGGAGGTGCATCCGAAGGATTATTACTCGGGTGAAAAATTCCTGTTAAACGCCATGACGTCTCCCGTCCCTGTTCAGCGAGTGAGTGCTGTATTGGTCGCTGTTGATCGGCAGGGGCAGCCGGTGCAGGTGGAGACCGTACTAGAAAGTGTTCGGGACAGTGAACATTACAAGGGTGAACTTTATGATGAGTCCTTCTCCTCACTGGACGAGGGTTTGGCGGTCGGCCTGCATGCTGTTAAGTTCCGTGTTCGCTATATGAATGGAACGGTGAAGACGGCGATCGTTCCTATTCGCATCATCGGGCACGTGTTGGAATCGGCGGGGGTTCATCGGAGGCAGTGAAGATTTTTGGCCAATAATTTGGTACAATGTGCAAGTATGAACCATCTTGGACGATTGAGATACTTACCAACTAGAAGGAGAATGATCGAATGTTTCTGCCAGTCTTAAAGTTGAATTCCGAAGATTTGCCTGACCGCGCTGTCGTCTGCGGCGACCCCGGCAGAGCGAAATTGATCGCTGATCGTATGGAAGATGCGAAGGAACTGGCTTATAACCGGGAATACCGCACCTTCGTCGGCACGTATCAGGGGGTTTGTATCGCGGTTGTCAGCCACGGTGTCGGCTGTCCGGGGGCAGCGGTGTGCTTCGAAGAGCTGATCCGCGGCGGTGTGAAGACCTTGATCCGCGTTGGCACAGCCGGTTCCTATACTCAGGATCTGCCTCCCGGAAGCCTCGTCGTCAGCACGGCGGCGGTACGCACGGACGGCTTGACCGCACAGCTGGTACCGGAAGGATTCCCTGCTGTGGCTGATCCGGAACTGGCTTTGGCCCTCTACAACCAAGCTTCGCAAGTAGAAGGAATCAACACGGCCAAGGGAATCACCTTAACCTTGGACGTGTTCTATAACGGTGTCGTGGAATTCCCGCACAAACTGTACAAACAAGCAGGCGTTCTCGCGGTGGAGATGGAGATCTCCGCGCTCTATACCATTGCTTCGCTTCGCGGAGCCAAAGCGGCTGCCATCGTTGCCACCGACGGTTATGCCGATGCGGATCTGGCGGATGTCTATGATCCTTATACCGACGCAGTCAGCAAAGCTGTGGAAGCGGAGATGGATATTGCGCTGCGCACATTAGCATCGCTGTAATTGCGACTGTGCATTTCTCTTGATGCAACTGATCGATACAGCAAGCGGCGGCCGAGGAAAGCTGGATGTGAGTGGAGGGAGGAGATAGAATATGTGGGTAAGTCTTCGGATCAAGATGCTGCAGTATGATACTCCAAGCAGTTGGTCCGCCTCCGTTGGTCTATGGTTGTCTACAGCTGTATGGTTCGTGTTGTTGGCTTTGGGGATGCCGACGGGCATTGGCCGAGGTTTCGATATACTCGTCGCTTTGCTCATCCATATGATCGGATCCAGTGCAAGCATCGGCATCCTCTCATTGCTCCTGCTGCCCGTGCACCGAGCTATTCCACGCGTATACCTAGGAACATTCCTCTATTCGCTGCCGGTAACCTTTGCGATTATGTACTACTCCGTGGACTTCGATGCCATCGCTTCGCTTGTCATCAGTATGGGATCAGTAGTCTGCGGATCGGCAGCCGGCGTATTGCTGCATTTGATCTTCGACCGCATGTCCCGGCCGCGGACTCGTTTGATCTCGCTCATGATGATGTGCATTTTTGTTGTTTTGGTAAGTTCCAAGTGGATTCTTCCCGTAACCAGCGGATCGTTACCGCCTGAAGATGAAGCAGCAATCTACAGCACATCTGCGGCAGCAAGTGATGCCGAAGAATTATCGATGACCGCTGACAATCCTGCGCTGCCCGGTGAGATGGCTTATACCATATTCACCTATGGCAGCGGCAGCGACAAACACCGTCCGGAGTTCGCAGAGGCAGTGACGCTGCACTCCCGCTCTGTGGATGCTTCGGACTATATTCAGGATTGGCCGGAGTGGCGAAGGATCTTCTGGGGCTTCGACGAATCAGAACTTCCGCTGAACGGCAGGGTGTGGATGCCCGAGGGAGAAGGACCCTATCCGCTGGTCTTGATCGTCCACGGCAACCATACGATGGAGAAATTCTCCGATGACGGTTATGCGTACCTCGGTGAACTGCTGGCCAGTCGAGGAATGATCGCGATCTCCGTCGATCAGAACTTCTTGAATTACTCTTATTGGTCCGGCATCCCTAATGATAACTACAAGCTGCGGACCTGGATCTTGTTGCAGCATATCCGAGAGTTAGGGCATTTTAATGAACAGCCGGGCAATCCCTTCTATGGGCAGATCGATATGCATCAGATCGCCCTCGTCGGCCACTCGCGAGGCGGTCAGGCAGCGGCGATGGCGGCGGATGCAAGCCGCTGGTTCGGCGAAGAGGACGCGCTGCCCGCTCCGGAAGATTATACGATTCAAGCCGTAGCAGCGATCGCTCCGACAGATGTGAATGTCGATCACAAAGCCCCTTATCTGCATGATGTCTATTACCTTACGATCTACGGCGGACGGGATGCGGATGTCAACACGCTAAATGGCGATGAACAATATTCCCGCACGACTTTCTCAGATCCCCATCGGTTCAAATCCGCGTTATTCATCGAGAGTGCGAATCACAGTTATTTTAATGAATCGTGGGGGCCGTATGATCTTGCGCTGCCTGAAGGGGTGTTTCTGAATCAGCAGGATACGATGCCGCGAGAAAAGCAAGAAGAGGTCACGAAGCTGTATGTATCAGCTTTCTTAGAGATCGTCTTCCACGATAAACGGGAATATATGCCTATGTTCCGTGATTTCCGTGCGGCCGGTGATTGGCTGCCCGAACATTCGCGGTACTTCAACCGCTTCGAAAGCGGGGCATTCCTGCCGCTTCATGATTTTGAGCATGTTGACAGCGACATCATCGCCATGGACGGTTCGGAGATTACAGCGAAGGGATTCACCGTATGGGAAGTGCAGGATGTGAATAATAAGAACGGCGTTTCCAAAGGGACAAAAGGCGCCGTGCTTGAATGGGAAGAGCAGGCGGAATTCACCATCGAACTGTCAGAACAGTACCGGGATAAGCTGCTGGAAGCCATCGAAGACCCATCGGAAGCGGTATTCACCTTCTCGATCATGAATGCTGAACATGAATTGGAAACGACTGATTCTGCTCTGTCCCCTGAGCTGGAGATTATCGTTGAACTTGAAGACCTGGACGGCGCTTCGGTTCATATCCCCTTGGATGATTATTCTCATATCCTGACGATGCCGAAGACGCAGTATACCGTGTTTCCTTTGCTGGAGGATCGGCTGCGGGACGGCAAGTACAAGAATCATCTGACACCGGTGTTCCAGACGGTGGAGATTTCGATCGAGCAGTTGGATTTAGAACAAACGGATTTTGAGCCGGGGCGTTTGGAGCGGATTACGTTTTATTTTGATGAAGGGCCTTCGAGATTTGTGCTGGATGACATCGGTTTCGTCGAGGAAAGATATCTCTGATTCCAACATCCAGGATCGGTTCCTTGGGTTAATTGCTTATGGAACCCCGAACACCGCATCAAGTAAAAAGATGATCACGGCATCGTGGACCGGAATGAACGAGGCAGACCGAATCAGCCATCGGGATTCTGTCAGCGACAGAAGAATAATCAAAGTAAGTTAGAAAGATAGATCATCGAATTAAGATTCGAATGAAGAAAATCGAAATGAACCTAGCGAAACCTTACTTGTTTGATGTATAATATTGTATAATAGTAATCCTGAATTTCGAAAGTATCGCTCTTTGAAAACATGAAAAGTGCCCCTAATCTTTGGTAGAATGGTGTTTGCAGACAACATCACCCACAAAGAGAGGAGCACCTTTCAGGTGAAGTCTACCACACCCGTCAGCAAAATCAAGACTGAATTTTCCTTGGAGAATGCCACCAGCTTCGGTGGCGTCAAAATCTTTCTGGAGTACCTGGAGAAAATCAAGCTTTCCCAGGCATTACGCGGGTTGTCGTGTGGGAAAGCTCACAACTCGTTATTTCCGGTTTATCGCATTCTGCTTTACCTCATCGTTGGATGGATGCTTGGCTGCGAGCGGCTCTTTCATTTTCGCAAACTGCAGCACGACTCGCTTCTAAAGCGATTTCTCGGTGGGCGATGCCCACACCACTCCTTACTGTATAAAGAACTGATCCGTCTGAGAACATCTTGCCCCCATTTTCGATCGGAACTGCGAACGCTCAATCAGATAGTCATTCAGCCCTGCCTGCCGTCAGCGCTCATCCTGGATCTGGACTCCACGGTGGAAACCGTATACGGCGATCAGGCTGGCGCTGCGAAAGGCACAAACCCACATAAGCCCGGCCGCAAAAGCTACCACCCACTGCTGGCATTTGAGGGGCAGTCCCGTCTGTGCCTTAATGCTGTCCTCCGATCAGGGAACACGCATTCCTCTACGGATGCCGCTTCGTTCTTGAACGAAACATTCGAACTCCTTGGCAAACGCCCGGTGAAATATGCCAGATTCGACAAGGGCTTCGGCGGCGAAGATTTCTATAGCCTGTGGTAAAGCAAGAACATCGGCTATGTCGGCAAGTTGAAGTGGACAAAGCGCCTTGCGGCAGAGGTTGCGGCCTGCCGGTACTGGAAACGATTTGTCGATGAAGACTGGATCATCGAAGGGATTACACTGATCTACAAGGCGACATCCTGGAAAAAGCCTCGCCGCGTTGTAGTTATACGCAAAACGCAAGTCATCGAAGACGGGCAAGCCTGTCTGGTGCTGGACACCGATTGGCAATATGAAGCGATCGTGACCAATCTGGAATGGGAGCCGATTGACCTATGGCGGTTCTACAACCAGCGCTGCTCGATGGAGAACTATATCAAGGAAGCCAAACATGGTTTCTCGATTAACCGGATCGCGACCAGCGATTTTGAGGCGAATGAAATCGACCTGCTGGTCAAACTACTGGCGTATAACCTGTTCGAACGGTTCAAGCGTGACTGCTGTGAGCCGGTTCATCAAGGTTACACGATTGCCCGTTTCCGGCTGGAGTTCTTTCATTGCGCCGCGACGCTGATTCGGCACAGCCGCAATGTGATTCTCAAGCTCGCGAAGGATTTTGCGAATCGGCATGTCTGGAAGCGAATCGAAGCCAGAATCGCCATACTGGAATGACTTCTTCCTCAATTTTACATGGAAACCGAGAAGCCTCTTCAATGGGGAGGGGGAAGAACCATCCGCATACGCAGGATCGGACTCGATTCTACTGGAAAATCCCCTTCTTTTTACAGCTGATGTGACGTTTGGTTCATGCCCGGTCCTTGATATCATGGGCTTTCGAAATTCAGGTTTAACAATCGTCCCCCGTCGGGGTCATCGTCAAAGAAACGTCTGGATTGCCGTTGGATGCATTATCTTGGATATGCATTTGTTGGTTATAATGGGGGTATCATTGTTTGGCAGTTTGTGATTGAACAGCTCGGTAGGAGAATGATGGCTGATCGAAACAAGAAAGATCATGAATAACGTGGTGAGATAGATGCGTAAAAATTTGCTCAATCAACTTATGAGGCAAAAGCAGTATTAACCAGGCTATAGTAATAAGTTATCGAGAAACCAAAATTAGTACTATTATTCATTTATATATAAAAGGTGGAAAGAAACTAGTATTTATGATAATATACTTATGGATCTTCCAAATTTTAGAAATTGAGGAAGGTATGAATGTTTAGAAAAAGGGTAATAGTACTAATCTTGGCTATTTCGACGTTGAGTTTTTTACTTCCTTCTGGTGCTTTTGCTGCTTCAAATATTTCAAATCTTGAAATCGATCAACGGATCATTTATCCGGGCGATGATGGTATAGTAGAACCACAAGGAATCAAAAGATGGATTGCGCAGCAAACAATTAAGGCAGTAGCTTGGGCATTAAGGAACGGAGGTTCATTAATAGACGATATCGCTAGTCAACTCGGAGCTAAAGAAGCGAAGTATTTTACAAAGCATCTTGATGATATTGCTGATGTATTAGACGAGCTTGCGAAACAATCCCAAGTTCTTGAACAGACTATCATTGATCAGATTGCAGGGGCTCTTTACGACCTGGGTGTACCTCTTTCGACAGCCCGAACAATTGCCAACATATTTACATTCTTGGCATTCTGAAAATGTGAAGATGAGGAGCGTATTATGTCAGACTTCAGTGAGACATTGGAAGAAAAAGTAGAAAGGCTTGAATATTACATCGATCTTCTGCGGGATTACATTGTTGATCAAGAACATTTTATTTTTTGGGATTGGGCGATCTCACACAGGCTAAACAGGGAAGAGGTTAGAGCAATTATTGATGTTGCCAAGGAATACAACATGAAATTACTGCACTCAAATGAAGACAATCAAGATTTATCTCTTGAAGCTTTTACCGAAGAGATTAAGAAAATTCTCACAGTCAGAAGATCTGATGCTTCTTTTGAAGTAGACAAAAAGTTTGTATTGCAGATGATTAGAAGACTGTCAAATATGAAGATTTGCAATCAGCTTGCAGACTTCTATTTAAAGGGCAAGTAGTATTGGCTGAGATGTCCAGTATTAAACCTAAATTTCGAAAGTAACATGCTCTAAAAACATGAAAAGTGCCCCGAATCTTTGGTAGAATGGTGTTTACCTACAACATCACCCACAAAGAGAGGAGCACCCTTAAGGTGAAGTCTAACACAACTATTAGTAAAATGAAAACACAATTTTCGTTAGAGAATGCAACCAGCTACGGCGGATTTAAGATTTTCTTAGCGTACCTTGAAAAGATTAAGCTTGCGAAGGCTCTACAATGTCTTCCTAGTGCCAAGGCCAGCAACTCCCTCTTTCCCGTTTATCGGAT